>JACRPI010000019.1 GCA_016214075.1 Candidatus Woesearchaeota archaeon | reverse complement strand
TTGAACGTACACATAGTTGGTTCAACCGATTTAGAGGGTTATTGATTCGTTGGTCTAAAAGACCAGATGCTTACATAGGATTATTGCATCTCGCATGTGGAATAATTACATGGAGGTCAATCTAATGGGATAGGCTCTTAATACAATTGCCCATGGAGCGAGGAATAGAAGTAGTACGTCCTTTGCCATTAAAAAAAGTATTATGATAATCGTCAACACTTCCACGAAGTCTTTGTGTCGTACGATACCCATACACAGTGCCAAGGCCAATACCACCAAAAGAAGTATGAGAACTTTCAGCAGCAAGCAGCCTTTCAGCGAGTGACTCCCCTTGTTGACCGCTGACTCCTATAATATGCACGTCTGTTTTCAAATTCCCACTCCCTACCAGTAGTAATCCATAAGGTAATTTAAATATTGTGATGTTTTTACAAAAATATCTCTCTTTTTGTCACCACTTTGTAACACAATAAACAAAATGGCGCAAATGAAAAGATGCCGATGTATTGACAGCTACTACATAGCATTAAGAGTAAGTAGTTCTCATGAACATAAAAAGATGTGTTGTATACCCAACTACTACAAAAAGTTATATAAGTATAAAGTGTCCTCTTCATTAAAACAAATAGTACATTGAAAGATTTACGAGGAAAAAATGGAAGAATCAATTCTTCAGGAGATCGGACTTACACAAAATGAATCACGAGTGTATCTTTCGCTACTTAAAACAAAGGCCGCAAGCGCAACTGTCGTTGCGCAGGAAAGCAAAATCCATAGGGTTAATGTATATGATACATTAGAGAAATTAAAAGAGCGCGGTCTTGTGAGTGAATTAACTATTGGCGGCAAAAGAATTTTCACCGCAGCAAATCCTGAGAATATCACAAACATTCTCAAAGAGAAAGAGATTAAACTTAAGACAATTCTTCCGCAATTACAGATGAATTATGCGATGCAGCAAAAAGATTACGCGCTCAATCTGTATAAAGGCGCGAACGCCCTGCGAAAAAGACTGCTTCGTTTTGCAGAATATAATAAACCCATTTATGCGTGGGGAGTTCCTAAAAATGTTGTTGAAGTCATTGGAAAAACATTTGTAGAAGAGATGCATCAGCAACGTGTTAAAAGAAAGCAATGGATGTATCATATTTACAACAGTGATGCAAAAGACAGGATGCTGTATCTGAATACGCTTGCGTACACAAAAGCGCGGTATCTTCCGGAAAGTTATGATTCTCCTGTTGAGACAAATCTTTGCGGCGACGAACTTCTTATGATTTTTCCTGGAGAAGAAATTATTACTGTGAGCATTGTGAATAAAGCGCTTGCGAACGCGTATGAAAAATATTTTTGGCTTCTCTGGGAGAAGACAAGTGAACAAAAATAGCGCCCATATTTTTTGCTTCTCAAAGAGAAATAAAAAAAGCATAGATAAATGAAAATGGCAGATCTGGAAATTGATGTGGGAATTATAGGGGGAGGCGCAGTTGGATGCGCTATCGCGGCACAACTTACCGAGAATTATTCTGTTATTCTTTTTGAAAAGAACCATAATTTCGGAGATGAACAGTCCGGAAGAAACAGTGGAGTTTCACACGCAGGACTCTATTACTCCCCTAAGTCTCTTGCTGCACAATTATGCATTGAAGGACAGCGCATGCTTAAGGCATTTTGCGAAAAACATAATATTTCATATAAGGAAACAGGAAAGATAATTGTCCCGCAGAATCCTCATGACAGGAATGGAAGAAAAGGAATTGAAGATATCCTGGCAAATGCAATCGCTTCAGGAGCAGAAGACCTATCTATCATGGAAGGGAGTGATATCCAAAAAGTAGAACCGAATGTTGTTGCGGCGCTTGCACTCTATTCACCGCGAACAGGAATTGTTGATGCATCATCGTATGTGCAGCGTCTTGCAGGAATTGCAGAGAGAAAAGGAGTATACATGCTCAACGGGACAAAAATTAGAGGTGTAGCAGCAAGAGCAGATGGTTTTGATATAGAAACAGAAAAGAAAGGAAGTTGTCATGTAAAGATTCTGATAAATAGTGCAGGTCTTGGAGCAATTGACGTCGAGAAAATGTTGAATCCTGAAAATGAAGAAACATGCGTGTATGTAAGGGGGGAATATTGCAGTTATATCCCTAGAACAGAAAGAGGAAAAATTAGAGGAAACATTTATCCGCTTCCGGATGCAATGGGTTTGGGCGTGCACCTTACTCCAACATTCGATAGCGGAAAAATACTTGTTGGTCCATTTTATCGTGCAGTCAGTAGTCCAACAGACTATGGCTCAAATCTACTGGAACCGCATACGTTTGTGGAAGCAGTCGCGCCATTTTTTCCAGGGATAAAAGAAGAAGAGCTTCATCAAGATTACGCGGGCATTACCATGCGCCTTAATGGGATAAAGGATTTTGTAATTAAGAGAGATCCAAAATATGCATCGTGCATTCATCTTCTAGGAATTAAATCGCCTGGTTTAACAGCATCGCTTGCAATCGCAGAATATGTGAAACGTATGCTTTAATTAAGACAATGCCCTTTGAACATAAGAGCTGGTTCTAAACAATCCATGAACAGCAGCAAGATACCTTTTCTCATCTCCCGATGAAAAGTGGCCATAACCAAGTGCGTGAAACAGTGTTCCGTCTGTCAATAAAGTATACGCTCGAACAACAGCTGTTTTTGCTTCTGAAACTAACGCATCGTGCAATGGACGATAGTGAGCGGGAATATCTTGTTGAGGAAACGCTTCTAACTGCTGCGAAACCCAAAGTGGATGATAATCCGAATACTGGACTGTCGTTGATGTAGGGATATGAGCGGTTGCGGCAGAAGAATGCGTTTCTTTTTTTGGAGATATCTTTTCTTTTCTGTCTAAATCGTCAACAGCATGAGAAATCTCAGAACCAAATGAAATGCCTGTTCTGAATTCAATCTCCTGAATAATTCTTGTAATATTTTTTAACGCAAGACGATCATCATAAAAAATTTCATTGTTTGCCGCAGAGCGCAAAACAAGTGCCCCTATATCGTTTCTATTTTCAGAAAGCCAAGTGTCTCTTCTGAGGGTAAACGTTGTATATGCAACGCTGTATGCCTCTTCAAGCGCTTCAAATTTTGGACAAGCGGGAGTCAGAGAATAGTGCGATAAATAATCCTGATTGCAGGAAGAAAGCAAAGAAGAGAGTTGCTGAAGAGAAAGTTGCCCGACAACCGCATGGTCAAGAGTCGTGGTGCTGGAATTCAATTCAGCAGTTTTCTGCTGGATATCCTCGCGTTGATGCTGAAGTTCCGCAAAGTTTTTTATTTCTTCTCGCATATCAGAAGAGAGCGCAGAAATTCCTTCTACAAAAGAATAATACTGTTTTATTCTCTTTACTCCCTTTGTCGCTTCTTTTTGTAATGGAATTAGTGTCTCTTTGACGAATGCCAGAAGCTCTTCTTTTGTTGAAAAAAAAGTTGTTCTGTATTGTTGTCGAACAGCATCAATCTTCTCTTGAAGGAGTACTGCGTGTTGATACTGGAGGTGCCATTGTGTCATGTCCGCATCAGTTTCAGAGGAGAAGCCCGAAAACGGCTGGCCGTCTCCTATCGCCTTCTGACAATCTTTATAGAAAAGAACAGCGTGAAGAATATTTTCTTGAGTGGTATTTGATGATGACGTTACGCTCTCCCAAAGTCTCGCAATATATGCGGGTAATGCGACGTCTTTAATTCTTACTGCTATTTCTCGTGTTGCATTGTATTCTGCAATTAATGGAGCATATTGTCTTTGAACAGACCCTTCTAGAGTTATTTTTGGGATAATAGTATCGAACCGCTGTGTATCCTGTGTTGCCTCAGTAAGAAATTCAAGAACAAGAGAAGGGGATGACATGACAACAGGATCATCTTTTTGAAGAAGTTCTTCAAGCAGCAGATACCTATCTCTTACGTGCGTGTTACGAAATGTAGTATCAAATGCAGCGAGACAAGCGAGCCAATTTGTTTCATACATGTTTACGACCCTTGGATTTTTTGTTCCTGTGCAACCCATGCGCCTGCGTGAGCAGGATAAAATGTAGTCATGCGTTGTTGTGCTGAATGAATCATCTCTTCCCAGGGAAGTCCATTCTGCTCTTCTATTTTTTTCCTGACAATTTCAACGTGCTTTTGATCTCCTTCTGTTTTGTCAAGCTGCTGCATGTTCGCAAGCATTTGATCATGATAAAGTCCATAAATCAATTGATGATCTTCAATGCTGACAAAAACAGTTCTCTCTTGTGAAGAAGCGGATTCGCAAGAAGCATGATCAAGTTGAGCAACATATCTTCGATTATGACTAAATCTCGCTGCCGCACCAACTAGCCCGTAATATTGCGCTTGAAAACTTGCGGAACGCTGTGTCAGTGGAATGTAAGAAGCAACGTCTTGTGCGAATGGATCTGCAATGTGCAAAGAAAAAGGGTGATGTAAAAGAGAGCCAACATACATACGAAGATCTTTTTCCAGTTGAACATCAACGTCACTATCACCTTTGTAAAATGCGCTTTTCGCTTTTGCTTGGCGAACAGCTTCCTTATGTTCTTCTGTTGTGTCAGTAACAAGCGCAATGAAACGCCGTGCGGTTTCTTCATCATAATGGAATATATTTTCAAACGCGAGAGATGTAATAACAGTTAGTCCTGATTTGAGTGTATATTCTCGCACATCTTCGCGCCCAACAGTAACTCTTCGTGTCACGTCTCTTCCTTCAGTTATTCCTTTCATGATTTCGGCGATCATTGGGGTCTTTTGTCGTCCACCTGTACTATACGCTTTTTGTACCTCGGGAATATAAAGAATCCTTGTACTGTTAATTCTGTCCACATCATTCATGAGCGCGGTCTCTGACGCGAATTCAAGTTTGTAGATATCGGCAGGATCAAGGAGAGCGACTAACGCGTCAATGATTTTTGTTTTTCCTGAACCGCTTGGTCCACTTAAACAGAAATGAAGGCCGCTTGTCACGCACAATGTTTGCAAAATGAGATTCTTCTCTTCACCAACAACGCCTTTTTGGTTATAATAGCGAAGAAGCTGTTCAAGAATTTTTGAGTCGCGAAGTGAAGCAGGCAAAACAAAGTGATCAGGCTCAACTATTTCAAGAGCGGCTGATGATTGGCGTAAAGGCTGTTGAGAAGAAGAATGTGAACCTTCGTTGGCAAAATAACTGATTTCATCAATCTCTTCCAGAATACCATCAAGATTTCCAGACATTTCTTCAAGAGAAGCATGAGGCGCAGCAGAGTGATCTGCAGAGACAGAAGGTCTTCTTCTGACAATAACTTCAGGAACAACAGCAGGATGCGGAAGAGTAGGAGTGTGCTCTTTTGCTTTTTTAGGAGCAGTTTTTTCTTTCTGCTGCAGCGTTTGAAGATATGGATTAAATAATTCTGCTGCATACGTGTTCGAGGCATAGGCAGTTCGCATTCTTTCGACATCTTCCCTTCGTAAAGCAAGATCTTCTTTAGATATGCCGTCCAAAAGAGAAACGTATTGGCGTGCGCGATCAAGATCACGCTCAAGATTCCGCAAAAGAGGAGAGCTCCACATAATTATGGCCCCCCTAAATTTTGGGAACCAGATCCCAAACCAAACTTTTCTCGATAGTATTGTTGAAGTTTTCCAATTCCTTGTTCAATGGACGCGATAAGCGTTCTCGATTCTTCTGGCTCTGGAACAGCGACAGCAAATTGATACATTTCAACGCACGTTTCGTAGGTCACTCTTTTTTGATCAATAATAAGTCTCTGATGCTGCATCTGAGTTTGATTTGAGTGAATCATTTCTCTGTTTTGATACAACGCCATGAGTCCTGCAGTTATGACAGTTGCGGCTTGTTCAAGAAAGTCAAGATCACGTTTTTCATCTATAAGCTTGGATCGCTCATCCTGCAATTTCTGTGCGGTTGCATAACTCTCCTGTTGAATAACGAGAAGCAATCTTCTGTTTGTCTCGTAATC
Organism: Candidatus Woesearchaeota archaeon; assembly: GCA_016214075.1. Taxonomy (NCBI): domain Archaea; kingdom Nanobdellati; phylum Candidatus Woesearchaeota; species Candidatus Woesearchaeota archaeon. The sequence goes on along the minus strand of JACRPI010000019.1, from coordinate 41,228 downwards.
TCTTGTGGAATCTGAACCATCTGTAACGAACTCAAAACCTGCGTTACACAAGATTTCATCAGAGTACGATTGGATGGCAAATCTGCACGATTCATGATCCTCTTCTAAAGCTCTTTTCATTGCTTCATATTCTGCTATCGCTATCTCTCGCTGATCATATGATTTCCTAATTTCAAGCGCCCTGTCAAAAAGTGTCCGTTGTTTTTTTTCGTAGTCTTCTATCCTCTTGTTTAAAGATGCGAGATTCTGTGCGCAGGCAGCCTCTCCATTCTCAAGCTGCGTATATTTTCGCTGAAAAAAATCTTCCGCGACATGGGCGTTAACGCGAGTTTTGACAAGAGTTGTTAATGAGAGGGATGAGTAACTGCTAAGACCTTGCAACAAAGAATCTGGGTTCAAAACAAGTTGCGTATCGTCATTTTTTGCAGCATCGTCTGTTGTTCCTTCTGCTGTTTGTGCACTTGTATCCATAACGTGAATAATAGGGAGATATCCTGTCAACCAGATGACTCCAGAAAATATTCTCTGAAGATAGAAATCCGCGAGCTCCGCATGTTTGACAAGTCTTTGTTCGAAAGGAGTGTAAAAAGATTCCAGCACGCCAAACTCCCCAGCAATAACTCTTGTGGTGAGTTCCTGGCGTTCAAAAAGAAGAAGCGCTTCAAGTCCATTTTTAGATATTTCATCCACCATTATCCTCACCTCGAATTTTTTCAGGAAGGTATTGAAAATACTTGTTATCAATTCCTTCATCACTCTGTTCAACCGTAAATGTCATGCCATTGGAAAACAGCCAATCCCCTTGTTGCACAACTTCCTCAAGCCTTGAAGGAGTCTTTGACGCAGGTGCCTGAACATACTGCGAAGGCACATATGATCCATCTGATTTCTGATATGCGGTTTTTATTTCAGAACCAATAGTAGTGACCGCATAATACACACCACGTACTGCAAGCGCGCTGCCTCCAATAATGAGAGTGCCAACAATGCCTGCCGCGATATACAAACTTCGTTTTGATTGTTGTTTTTCCATATGAGTTTCCTCAATTTTTTACATACTCTTTTATAGTGTCAAGCACTTCTTTTCCTTTATCAAATCCCGCGTCTATTTTTTTGTCAGTAATGGCGTCACTAACTTGTGTGTAGCCGTCTGTGCTCATAGACGGAACAAGTGCAACAGCAAGAGCATCAACTTCTGCCTGCGGAAGTGTTGTTGTATATCTTTGCATCATTGTTCCTCTTTCTTCAGGAGTCATAGACCCTAAAAGCGCTTCGACTGTTTGAGCCCGCGCTTGTGGCGTCGTAATGTAGGGAACCGCTGTTTCAACAATTGATTCTGGAGACATTGTATCATACAACTTTGCGGCAACAGCTTTTTTTCCTTCTTCATTGAGGAGATTCTGTGTAAGTGGCCAGAGAGAGCGCTCAAGATAGTACGCTCCTCTTGTACGATCATCAAGAGATCTAGCAAGATAAGAATCAAAAACAGACTGCATTCCTGTTACTGTTTGAACAACATCTGCTTTTGGCGCAACTTGGCTGTAAACAACGAGAAGTGTTTCTAGTTCTACCCTGCCTAATCGTTTCTGTATGTATTCACGTCGTTCTTCTGAACGTCCGTTTGCGAGGAAAAGTGCTTCTACAGACAAAAAATCATCATACACAGTAAACATAACTTGGTTGTACATCCCACCGCGCATTTGATTTGCGTTTGTCGTAAAAACTTCCCGTACATTTCCAAGAGCCTCACTAACCTCTGCCTCCAAATTGCCTGCGGGATTTGTAATTTTTGCTTCAATGCCTACCGCTTCCAACGCAGCAGTGAAATAAGAAGAAGCAGCTCTTGCCATTCGTGTTTGAGGAACATAATGTATCAACGCGCCTGCGACAAGAATTCCCCCCACAAGGAGCCCTACTCTTTTTAGTGTTTTTGGTTTAATACTGTTAATACTCCAGTGTGGTCTTGTTTTTTTAGGAGTTGCATTTTCTCCATCAGGTTTTTCTGTTTGATATCTTGCTTGTTCATCAATTCCCATTTTGAACCCCTCTTTCTTTTTTTGTATATTCTAAAATATTCGCAGCAACGGGCGCCGCATGTATTCCTCCTTGATATGTTGGCGGCAACTCTTTTCCTGGTTTTTCCAAGCCAAACATGACAACTGCAAGAAGATCATCTTGCGGAGCGTAGCCAACAAAGATAACATTAGAATGCGCTGTTCCTGTTTTTCCATGAATATCAATGTCAACTCTTTTTGCTCGCTGACCAGTTCCCCGTTCCACAACCTGATCAAGAATAGTATCTGTTTTATCAACAACATCCTTTGAAGTGACAACGTCATCTATTCCTTTGGGAACAAGAGAGAGTGTTTTATCTTGACCGTCAACAGTATAGTCAATGCCTATTTTTTTGATATACTGCGTGTTAATGTCATCGCTCAATCCATATTTGTAATGTGTCGCGACACCTTTTGTTTCAAGGACAGTATAACTTCCCGCAATATCTGTTGCGGACGCCTGAAACGCGCCAATGCCATAAGAGATTTGGTAATCTGTGATATCATATCCAAACGATTGAAATTCCTTGACCAATTGTCGTTCGCCAAGCATGTTGAATAATTGAAACCCAAGCTCAATAAAGAAGCTGTTCACGGAGTCAACAGTCGCTTCTGTCACATTAAGCTTTTCTCCGCTGTGTTTTCCTCCAAAGTTTCCAGGAGTATATCTTTTTCCATCAACAATGTAAACTCTCTGTTCATCCTTGAGAGTAAAGTCAGTTGCGCTGATGCCATGTTTAAACGCGATCATATCCCAAATTGGTTTTATGGAAGAACCTGGATCCCAGAATACTTCAGTTGCGCGGTTTATCCAATTGAGTTCTGGAATTGGTTTTCCATCAACAAGAAGAGAATCTCCATTCGCGTCTTTTTTATACGTGGTGCACCCATCAATCATTGCGAGAACATCGTGTGTTTTTGTGTCTAAAACAACGGCTGTGCCATTGAAAGGATTATTTTCATACCCCTTTTTTGTTTTTCCATCCTTTCCGATAAGTGTCTTGTTGAGGGCAGCGCATTGTTTGTCCATTTGTTCCTGCGCGTATGTTTGGACAGCGAGATCAATGCCCGTATAAAAATGAACAGTCGCGTCTTGTGGCAAAAGCGGTGTTGCTTCTCTCATGAACCCTTCTGCGCGCGTAAATACTTCTCTTGTAAATCCAAAAACAGTGGGATCAATTCGCTTGGACTCATTTCTCTTAAAATCAAAATCGTGATGCGCTAATCGCTCTAGCGCTTTGGTATATTCACGATCAGGAATAACAACATCGTCTCTGCCAAAATTCAGTTCATACAATTTACTAAGAACATATTCTGTCCTATCAGTTGCCCACTGAACAGAAGAAGCGTCTGTATCGCCTTTAAGAAACGCATTGTATGCCTGTTGACCTCTAGGAGGATTTTGAACAATACCCGCAAGGAAAGCGGATTCAAGATAATCCAGTTCTGTTGGCTCTTTTCCAAAGTAATATTTCGCAGCAGAATATATTCCTTTAATAGAAGTGCCTTCTCGTCCAGAATAACCAAAATCCATTAGGTTCATGTAATCCACTAAAATTTGATCCTTGGATTTGTATTCTTCGAGCACAGCAGCAGAGAGCCATTCATCTGCTTTCCATGAAATTTTCATGAAGCCAGGGATAGCGCCAGAATCCATCTCATTTTTTCCACCGTATATCTGGTTAGGATAAACACGATCTGCAACTTGAATAGTGATAGTGCTTGCTCCTCTAGAGACAGGTGTTCCTCTCATTTTCCCAATAAGATTCTGCGCAACAGCAATTGCAGTGGAACCAGGATCCCATCCATAATGATCATAAAACCTTCTGTCTTCTGCCGCGACAAACGCCCATTTCACATGAGAAGGCGCGTCAAGAATAATTTTTGTAAGATTATACTCTTCCCCAATAATTGTTCCGTCAGCCGCATGGATAATAATATCCCTATTCTCTTTAATGCCATCAAAGCGAGCATCAATCCTTTTTTCAATTTCTGAAGGAGTGATCGTTGGTCGCTCTGGCGACTCGCCAAAGAAATACGCGGTTGTGTTTGCAATAGCAATTGCGCTGTGACTTGCGAGATACTCCATCCAGCCAAATTCAATCTCTAATGGAAGACCAATAACAGTTGCGGCGGTTGCGGCGATCGCAGTTCTTTTCGCGCCTGTGTACAATTTTTTTCCAGCGGTGCTGGCAGATTGTTTGATGTTCATGACAGAAAGAAAGCGTCTGACACTCTTTAACTTATGTAGTCTAGACTACTACAACATAAGTTTATACTGCACGGTCAACTACTAAGAATAGTGTATGAGAACAGAAAACAGCGGGAATGGTGCTTGCTGAAAAAGAAGGCGATGTCTCGTTGTTTTCTTCTCAAAAGAATATTGGAGGCAGAAACGAGATGGGAACTATAACCAGAATTGCTCTCGGAACAACAGCGGCGCTAGGATTGCTCTATGTTGGAGGGGTCTACAATCTTGACGACAAGATAACCGCCGCGTATCAGACCGCAAAGCATGAATATATGAAGGCCGGGCAGGAATATTTCTGCCCTGGATTTGGACTGGAAACAATAACTGTTCAAGAGCAAAAGATAATGCCGGAGACGTCTGATCTTTCTTTGTACATTGCTGGTCTTCCTGCCGATGTTCAGGGAGAGATTTTCACAGAAATGTACAGAGGACTTCCCGAAGAAAGAAGAGAAGATGTTCTAGCAGCAGGATTCAACACGCTTTCCTATGATGGAAAATTAGAGACGCTTGACGCTATGGCAAAGAGCTTTGAAAAAGAGATGACAAGAGAAAAAAGAAGAGAATTCAAATAAAAAGGTGATGAATATCAGAAAAATACTTGAGAATAGCGCATCTCTACTTGTGGGGGCTGTGGCTTCTTACATAACAATTTATTACCTTGAAAACATAATGCAGCGACTTCACGCAACACTTGAAACGGCAGTTTCCGCGGCGTTGCCTGATATTTTCAGCTCTCTTCCAGAGGATACAGGAGATTGGGTTACCACAGAACCAACGTATGTTTCCGACACTGGCTTCATGCCTGTTGTTCCCAGTGATATTGAAAATACATTAGATGGGGCATTTCATGATATTGATTCTACCGCTATCGATGTTCTTGCACCTGCCTATGCAAACATCGCTATTGATTACATGAACGCGGAGCAAATCAATCTTCTTTTTTATAGGACACTTCAGGATTATCGTGACAATATACATGATTACAAAACAATCACGCAAGGAATATGTCCTTCAGATGGTGATTCAGATCCTATCCATACATATTCTTCTAAGGATTATAACATGCGCGCTCTTCTTGCCGCGCTTCCCCCTGAGCAGGAGGGGTATGAACAAATCAACGCGGTCTATGGTCTCTTTCAAACGCTTGATGAGGATGTTCAAGTTGAAATTCTCAAAAAAGAAATATATTGGTACGCGTTGAAACAGGACGCTGTCGGAACTCGCAATCAGGTGATGGTCGTGCAAAAACTTGTAGACACATTGATTGATGCGGAGTTTCAAGTGACCTGTAAACCGTTAGAAGAGAAGAATGCGGTTTTAGAAGAGAATCTTTAAAGTATCATTTGCGTTTCTTCCTTTTTATGAGAAGAACTGTTCCTTTTCCTGACAAGGATATGCCGCGTGTCCCTCTTTCTGACAAACGACCGGTCGTCTCGCTGCCGCTTGACGCACTATTACCAATCTCTCGTCCATCCCTTGAAAAAATTCTTTCAAATTCCAGAGGGAAAACAATTCATCTGGAACCAGGCAGCATTTCTTTAGAAAATCCGATTGTTCTTCAAAATCTTTCTGATGTTGTCTTCCAGGGAAGCGCTGATGAAGACAACCCAACCATTATTCGTTATTCTGGAAACGGACTTCAATTGCGGGGCTGTTCAAATGTTGTTGTTGCGCATCTTTCTCTTGAAGGACCCCACCCGTATGCTATTGAAGCAACAGGGATCGCTGTTCGCTCGTCTCCTCATGTTTTTGTGTATCGCTGTGATGTAAGTTCTTTTGCCCGTGCATTAGTGGAGTTTGCCGAGTCTATCGGTATTGTGACAGAATCACGATTTTCAGAATCAGCGATGATTGATTGTCGATCTCCATATGTGCGAAACAAAACTTCATTGGCTCATTTAAAGACACAAAAAAACATGGGCTATGGCATTTGTGTCAATAACGGCGCCCATGTTCGTGTCACACAATCATTTTTCTATCACTGCAAACACGCGATAGCCTCAGGCAATGACAAAAAGCAGGACTACTATACTTCCTACACATTAATGAACAATGTTGTTGAAGCGTGCGGTGTACTTCCTGATCCAGATGCGCCAGCGAGGTATAGATATTCTGCTGCGTGTGTTGATACGCATGAAGTCCATCAAGGCAATTTCTCAATTGTGGGAAACAGGATTATGGGAAAAGGGAATATCATTGGCATCAACATCCGGGGAGGGACAGGAATTGTGGAGAGAAATGTCATTAGAGATTGTGCTGTTGGAGTTCAGGTAGGTTGCGCTGCTTCTCATAGAGAACTATATCATCCAGGAAGAGTTATAGTTGGGAAGAACGAGTTTGTGAATGTTGAGAAAGAAGTTGTTTTTACGAAAGACTATCTTTCATATTTTCCGAGATAGCGGTTTATTATATCAATATATCCCTTGTCAATAGATCAGAAAATAAACAAATAATATTATTTTGCTGGTCTGCTCGCATACTCCAAATCCAACTCAGTCATCCAGAGAAGCGGCGTAAATCCGGTTCTTTTTGCGAGAGGACGTACAAACTGCTCAAGATTATCCATTGCTCTTTTGTAACAAATGTCATCTCCAATTGTGGGAAGATCATGAGCAACACAGTGTTTTGCTTCTCGAACCAATACAGCAGATGCTTCCGCTACAGCGTGGATTCCTTCCACCTTATACTCTAATTCACATCTCTCTAAAAAAGAAATATCTTTTAGTGCATACATAAAAAAAGTTTGTTGAGAGACTATACGGCGAGTATAAACACATAATTCCCGTGTGAAATTTTTTTTGGAATCTATCTTTTTCCCAATCTCATCCCCTCTTGTAAGCCATGCCTGTTCTTGATCAAGAACTAAATCATTTTTTTTATAATATGCTGCGCGAAGAAATCTCTTATATGTTATTTCAAGAAGCGGTGGGGAACAATCTGCTGTTGACCGACCAGTAAAAGATGCTGCTTCTTGTTTTACAGCACATGCTCTTTGTTCTTCTTGCTTTTCTTGCTTTTCGCGCTCGAAATTTCTTGGTACTATTACATTACTATAGTATAGAATCCCACAACCCACAGAGAGCATAGTCCCCATACCTATAAATTTCATTACTTCTATTAGCCCTTCAAGATTAGGATCAAAGGTTGATTTTCCCATTTTAAAACCAAGAAAGAGACTATCATTTATATGTTTCTTCTCTCTCCTATTTATTCTTGATGATTATTTCTGAAAAAGAGTCAAAAAATCGCTTCCTCAATTCGACCTACAGAAATATTAATCTTGCTCATGGACACGATTTTGTAAATCTTTATTCTCTGCATCTCTTGTCGCATATTGTTTATGCAGTTTTTTTCCATAATCAAATGCACTTCTTGCACAGAAGTAGACAATGCTTCCGATAAGCAAAAGTTCCAGACTACTTTCTATTCCCACTAATCCCGATGTTTCTCTGCATGGTACAGAATCACCGCAGGGTTCTAACCATTTTGGCATTGTTCTATAGTCATGCTCCATGATATGCGTAAACAGACCTTTCATTGGCGCGTGATTATACCCATAGTGATAACCAACACCGACTGCGGGAATAAAACCAGTAAGCAAGATCGCAATGCTTTCCAGTTTGTATTTATAACGTCTTGCTGAAAGTGAAATCTTTTCGTGGGGGTTTAATAAATCTGTTGTTGTTGGAAAAACATTTTCCTGCATCACGTTTCTCTGAGTATCATACAATTTTCTTTTTTCAGGATCTCCTAAAACTTCATATGCTTCTGAAATCTGAAGAAATGCTTTATTATCTGATGAATGATTAAGATCTGGATGAAATTGTCGAGCAAGACGCCTATATGCTCTTTTGATTTCTTTTGGACTGGAATTTTTGCGAACTTCAAGAATAGCATAATAATCTTGTTGCATTTCTCAAGAAAGTACTTTCCGGTTTATATGTTTTATAGTAAAAAAGAGGCGTTCAAAACAGATTATTAATGCCCGTCAAACGCGACCAATGAATAACAAGGCTTCCCCACTTTCTTCGCGCCGCCAAGTTCTGGAAGATCGACAATAAACGCGCATTCTAAAACAGCCCCGCCTTGCTTTTCTACAAGTTCCACTGTCGCGCGAGCGGTTCCGCCTGTCGCGATTAAATCATCAACAATAAGAATAACGTCGCCATGTTTAATCGCGTCTGTGTGAATCTCCAGTTTGTCTTTGCCATATTCCAATTCGTATTCAATAGAATCTTTTTCAGCGGGAAGTTTGTTTGGTTTTCTAACAGGAACAAAACCAACATTCAATTGATGCGCAAGCGCGCCGGCAATAATAAATCCCCTGCTTTCAATACCCACTACTTTGTCAATACCTTTGTTCGCGTAGCGCTGCACAAGATGATCAATAACATAACGAAATCCAGCTGGATCTTTGAGCAGTGTTGTCACGTCGCGAAACATGATTCCTTGTTTGGGGAAGTTGGGTATTGTTCGAATCTTTGATTTGATGTCCATAAAAAGAAAAGTTTTGTTGGGTTTAAATGGTTTACGAAATTATAGTAATCTTGGTTTATATTCTTCATACGTTCGAAGAGCGCGTAAAACATACGGCATATCCTCTTTCGTTTTCATAAAAACAACACGCTGTATTTCTGGAACATGGTCAGGCGCGAATCGGGCGTGTTGCTCAAATACACGCGCATAGAGGTCAAGTATTGTTTTTCCGCCAGCTGAACTGCTGTCAATCGCATCATGAACAATTTCGTAGAAAGATAAAGGCATGATAACACTATACTGTGTTGTCGCGTGAGCGCTTCCATACCGCGAATCAAGAAACTCAAGCACCAAGCCCAGCGCTTCACTGGTTCCATTGTCAGTTATTTTCCCATCAGCGTCCATATACGCGGGCACCCATTTTTGTTCAGGTTCTTTCGCCTTGCTCTCTTGAACGCCAAAAAGTCTTTGAAATAAATTCCTGCCAGGGCGTGTATTTGTTTCTTCCTCTTTTCTTAGATACACGAATCCAGCGCGAATAGACGCGACATCGCCTTTTTTCTGTTTACCAACAGAAGTAGACAGCATGCTAAAATGATTATTTTCATAAAGAAACGCGGGTTCATGCATAGCCTCTGCGTCGAGCATCGGGTCAAGAATCTGATTTTCTTTGCCAAGCAAAGGAATGTGTATCCCCACACGCAACGTGACTCCTCTTGGATGACCTTCTTCATTGTACGACAAATTATTTGGTGTTTTATATCCCAGCACAGAGACACCATCGCTTCGATTGGCGACAAGCATATGTGTCCCATATTTTATAAGCCAGTCCATTACTTGTTCATCAAGAGTCATTTTTTTCCTTTTTTCTCCTTTTGTTTATATAATTTATGACACTTGTTTCATGAGAAGTGATCATTTGACAAGCGCGACAAAAGCGGAGAATTTCAAAACGTCGCTGTTGTAATCGCTTCTTTGCAGCCGCAATCCCAATCGCGCAATTGGGGAATAACTGCTTTCAAAATGGTTTTCACTTTTTCCGCGTTGTCATGCATTGTTTTCAAAATCATATCAAGAGTCACATGCGCTTCATCTGTTTTCCAGCAATCATAGTCCGTACTCATCGCGATTGCGGCGTAACAAATGCCCGCTTCACGAGCCAAAACAACTTCTGGTACAGTGGTCATGTTAATGACGTCGCAATGCCAGCTTCGAAATAATTCAGATTCCGCGCGTGAAGAAAATCGTGGACCTTCAATCGTCACCATTGTTCCTTTTGCATGATACGCGATGCTATTCTCGATTGCGGCAGCGGCAAACAACGTGCGCAGCTTATCGCAAAAAGGATCAGCCATAGGAATGTGACAAATCGTTTGTCCAGTATAGAAGGATTGTTCGCGTTTGGTTGTGCGATCAATGAATTGGTCAATGAACACAAGATCTCCTGGTTTGATGTGTTCGCGCAAACTCCCGCACGCGGTTGCCGCGATAATGTGCGTCACGCCCAGTTCTTTCATTGCCCAAATATTCGCGCGGTAATTCACTTCTGTTGGTCGAATCGTATGATTCGCGCCGTGGCGGGGAAGCGCGACAATATCTACTCCTTTAAATGTGCCGACAGTGAGAAGATCAGAAGGAGCGCCAAATGGAGTAAAAACCTTCACTTTTTTAGCGTTGTCCCAGAGATTAGGGTCGCCTAATCCAGAACCACCAATAACGCCAATTTTCATGAAAGAAAAGAACACAGCCAGCGTTTATATTGTTTGTTATTAATGAGGATAAATTATTCTTTTAAAAAAAAGAAATAGAAAGAAAAATTAAAAAAAACGACTATTCCGCAACAGTCGTCGCACTGACAATAGCCCACATATCATCATCTGTTGTTGTTTCGTCCACTTTAAACAAGACTGCAACATAAATCCGTAAGCGTCCATCTTCAAGCTGTGCAATTTGCGGATCATGAAGTGACCATGCATAACCATATTCAGCATTATCAAAATCACCAGGTTCTAAAAGAACATCTTTATACCGTTGGAAGGAAACACCATCATCATCGCTGAGAAAACCATAAATATTTCCTTGCTGCATCGCGACTAAGAAAACACGAGAGTCAGAAAGGACAATTACTTTTTCATCAACATAACTCATCTGTCCACCACCTAAGTCTTCATCGTTCAGAACATTGTCGTTGATAAATGTGAATGTCCATCCGCCATCAGTGGAATACGCTCGTCGAGCATTGTTTAAACCATATTTATCTCCGAGATACAGAAGAACAATATTATCTTTTGAATCCGCAAAGAAATCATAAACTCCCATCCAGCCTTCGTCTTCTTCTTGAAGGGTGTATCTGCATCCTTCATCTTGAGTATATGTAATCCCATCAAAAGAACTTTGACTCGTCAGGCATCCGCCTTCAATCCCTTTTGTGGTGTCGTATCCATACCCACGCCAAGTTCCATCAGGCAGTTGTTTTGCGCGAAACTGTCCACCAACAGAATTAGAGACACTCTCTCCCCTATCAGAAAAAAGTAAGCCATCTTCTGACGTTGCGACGTATTGCGCAGGGCTATCACCTGTATAATCTTCATAGAGCAAAGAAATTGTCCCATCATCGTTCACGCGAGCGCCAGGGTTTGATGCTTCGGTCATTTGCAAACCTTCATCCACGAAGAAAGTAAATTCTTCAGGAAGAGAAGGATAAGAAGAAGTGTCTTCAAGAACAGAATTTTTTTGCTCTGCATTTCCTATCTGTTGTGAAACTTCGCCACCGCAATCTATTGGACAGAGCGTTGCGTCTGTTTGTTCAGCGTCATCACACATTCCATCGCCGCATTTCTCGCTTGTTTCTTCATTTTGAGCAGGACTGTTCTCTACATTAGTCTTATCACTGCAACTTGCGAGAAATAAAACAATGAATAGGAGTAAAGTAAATAATTTTTTTTTCATAATAAACACCTCAAGGACAATGCAAAGCGACATTATATTTAAAAAAGTATTGATTAAGGCAAAAATCGCGCACTAGAAAAGTCCTGCAAAGGAGAAACTATAAAAAAAGAGAAGAGCTAAATGAAGAGAATGAAACAAATTGTGCTTGTAATTCTACTTTTGAGTGTCATACTAACAACATCCTGTTCTCAAACAGAATTCACCAAAGAAGAATTAGAGCAAATCGTCTGCACAGCAGATGTTTCTGAATGTCCAGATGGTTCTTTTGTCGGTAGAGATCCAATGAATAATTGTGAGTTTAAGGAATGTAAAGAAACAATAAAAGAATAAATGCTCTAAAAAGCTACTTCTTCTCCTTCCACGCCTTCACCGCTTTCGGACAGCCTTTCAGAATTCTATCAATATTATTGTACACACTTGGATGCTCTTTCTTGTTCAATTCTTTACGAACCATCTGCAACGCGTCAACCAAGCGAACCTGATCAGCAAGATCCATTTTTTCTAAATCAGTAAACGCGGAGAGGAAATGAAAACCTGTATACTCGTTTAATTTGGAAATGCGAATAATAATTTCAACAAAATAAGGAAGATCATCAAAGAGCGACTTCTTGCGATTCGCCGCGAAAGATAAATACAATCCACGTTGATCATTGGACTGTTCAATCCTAAACTTTTTATCCTTCTTAATCTCTTTGATAAGTGTAACTGCATCAGCACTGTTATTACTCCCCACAATGCGAAGGAAATTTTCCCAGCTCACCAAATGCTGCTCCGCCTCTTTCTTAAACTCCATCAAACTCTTGTGTTTGTCAGGAGCGTGAGAGTTAATGTACAAACTCATCGCGGCGTTTTTATCTGTTGCGTGAGAAGCTGTTTTCAAAAGATCCTTCATCATCTTCCAAACTTCTTCATTGTCGAAAGAAGCAAGCACGCCAAGACAAAGTAATTTCAAATCTCTATTCTTCATCCCAGCAAGTTGCTGTTCAATGTACGTTTCAGTAAACTTTTCAGCAGCGAGTTTCTCATACAAACGAAGAAGTTCTTTTTTGTAGCGAACTGCGACAGCCTTGCGTAATTTTTCTTTCGCCGCGTAAATTTCTTTATACTTGTGATTCACAGAATCATCGCGGACAGATTCGGTAATCGAGAGAAACTGCGCTTTCACTTCAGGAGTCAAAGAAGTATCAACGAGAATTTTGCCGTAAAGAGATAAAAATTGTTCTGAAACAGAAGCACTAATATCTTTCACCAATTTTACTTTTTCATTGTCAAGAATTTCAGAGAATGCCATGTATCGATTGACCGGATCGCTGTCCGTCAAAGCCTGAAGGCTCCGTTGCTCATCAGATTGTTCAAAAGAAACTGTTCCATAAAGGGTATGATTTCTATTCACAGAAACATACGCTGGTTTTTCAGAAAGAGAAACAGAGATTGTTTCTTTTTCTTTCTTCACCCAATAGATTTGCGTGGAAAGCATATCTTTTCCTTGTGCGTCAACAGGACAAAAAACAAATGGAAATTGCCAAGGTCCTTCAGCGTCAAATCCCTTCTGTGAGACAGTGAGTGTTAATTTTCCAGAAGCATAGGCACTTTTGACAAAAAGACGAGGAAATCCTATCCTATACAACCATCCTTTTGCCATTTCTTGAAACGAAAGTCCAGAAACTTCCTCCATCGCGGCGAGCCAATCGTTCGTGTTCGCGTTGCCATGCGTGAACCGTTTATGATACAACGCAAGCGCTTGAACAAATTTCTCTTTGCCCATCAAAATTTCAATCATTTTAACAAACTCAGGCGCTTTGACATAGGTCATGCCAGTGATGAGTTCATCTGGAGTGTTAAATCCCTTTGGAATGATCGGCATTGCCGCTGGACTGGAATCTTCCGCGAATGTTCCGAACATCGGCGCGTGCAACGTCATCACGCGATTAATTCTATTATATGCGTCCCCCATAATCGAAGCGTTATACTCTGTTTCAATATGCACAGTAACTGCTTCATTGAGCCAAAGAACAAAAGGATCAACGCCAGTCACTTCGCTGCCATTCAAATTATGATAAAATTCGTGGCATTTGACATCAAGCATGTATTCAAAACTATCATCGCTGATTTGCTTGAAAGGCATGATTCTGTTGGTGACAATAGTCGTGTTGCCCACGTTTTCCATCCCACCAAAATTCGAGTTCTGCATCCCAATCTCGCGATACACCTCTCCTGTGTAAACATAACCAAGTTTCAACGGTTTAACAAGTTCTTTTAATGCATCGCGAACAGCTGCGAGTTCTTTTTCTTTGCCTTTCGCATTCTTCAACAAATCGCGTTTTTTGACAAGTTCCCATATTTTTTTCTTGACATCTTCCGCGTCATATTTGTGTGCGCCGGTATGCAGATGAATCCACATAATGCCATGACTCAAAATTTCGAGCGCGTGAGAAGCAGCTTCTTTATCTGCGTTGAGCGGAGTAAGAAGTTCGATCATGAATGTTTTGCCCTGCGGATATTCAAACTCTTTTTTGAATGTCGAATACGTTCCAACACAAAGGAAAAAAAGATACGGCGCCATGGGCGTGGTATGATTATAATAACAAAGCATGCTTCTTCCCTGCCCAGCGTCTTTTCGCTGAACAACTCCTTCTTTGGAATGATACTCTGGAGCAAGATCGCCGTTAGAAATGACATTCGTGTAGCGCGAATCAGCGACAATGGTCGTCGTATACGTGCATTTCGCGGTCATGTCATCAAAACACGGAACAAGTCGTTGAAATCCCCATTGCTGGCATTGCGTGATTTGCGTTGGTGGACATCCCTCTGGAGTTTCATCGTAATAAAGTCCTTCAAGAACATTTTTAGTTGGCTTAGTAATAGTTTTAGTAAAGAGAGTAAAAGCAGTTCCTTTCTTAAACGGTTCAGGAAGCGTGACATGAAGTTTATCCGCTTCTTGATCGTAATGATATTTCAGCGCTTTCTTTCCAACTGTTTTCTGGTGAGCGCTTTTTCCTTTCACCGCGTCGTAAAGAGCGACCTCGAGAATTTCAAGATTTTTCGCGTCAAGAGCGAATGTATGCAGCGAATCAGCGGTCACCGTCATGGTCATGTCGCTGGAAACAACAGAATGGTCATCGAAAACATCAAAGAAAAGGTTGAAATGTTCCACATGAACAGGCAACTTGCCAAAATCATCTGGATAATATTTAAATTCTCGTTCAGACGCGACTGCTTTTGTGCTCGGTTCAGTTGGAGTTGGCATAAATCAAGGAAAACTGTATATCTGTTTTTATACATTGCGAAAAAGAGAAAAAAGAACCACAACATTTAAATAGTGGTTACAATAAGTAAAGTTACTATACATATTATTTAGTTACTTATTAACGAAAGAAGGTGTAAATATGGAAGTATTCACAATAAGAGTGCAGGAAAGCGTCGCAAAGCAAATATGGTTTTTATCGAAGGAACTGCAGAAACCACAGGCGGAAGTAATTCGCGAGCTTATGAGTAAGGCAGTAAAAGAAGAACGCCTTCAATTATTGCTTAAGAAATATGAAGAGAAAGAAATAACATTGCGAACGCTTGCAAAGGAACTGGATATTCCTTTATGGAAAGTCCAAGATTTATTGCAGCGAATAACCTTTCCTTATGGCTTAGAAGATGTGCAAAGAGATCTCCAAATCCTTGAGGGAATTTAATGGTTATTCTGGATTCATCGGCAATAATTCCCCTCATAACAATAGGTAAGCTTGAGCTGCTTCGGAAGAATTTTGATAAAGTGGTAGTGCCCTTTGTTGTCTGGAAAGAAGTTGTCGAGGAAGGAAAAAAATTAGGAAAAAATACATTGTCTTTTGAGCAGGGAAAAGATGTTTGGTTTGAGGTTGTGGAGCAGAGAGAAGAGAAGACAAAAGAGATAAAAAGTCTCCATCGTCTGCAAGAAAATGACGCTCTTGTTTTTCTCCTCGCGAAAGAGCATAATGACATTCTGCTTACCAATGACGCAGGACTTTATTCATGCTGTCAGGCAGAAGGAATCAACGTGTGGTGGCTTACCACATTGCTTCTTGCATCTGTTAAAAAAAAGATAATTACCAGAACAGAAGCAGAAGCGGCACTTCTCGCGCTTGTGAACAGCGCGCATATACGCCTTCGTGGAGATATTCTCGCGCAATTGCTTTTAATTATAAAAAATCTTGGCTAAAAGCACAATATTTATATATATGTATATACTTAGAAACCTTATGTCACAAATAATCAGCGTTTCAGATGATGTGTATCATACATTAAAAAGACTAAAAGGAAAAGAAAGTTACTCTGTTGTTATACGAGAATTACTTTCAACGAAAAGCAATAAAGAGAAAGTACTAGAACTCTTTGGAAAAGGAGGAGTGGATGAAGCGAAAGTAAAAGAACTCAATCCACTCTGGAAAAAATGGTCAGAAGAATATGTATAGATTCTGACGTGCTTATTGCGCTTCTGAATAAAGATGAAAAGACAAAGCGGATTCTGGAATCTTTAGATGGAGATTTTTATATCACAACAGTGAATACATTTGAAGTGTGGTATGGACGAAAGAAGACAGAACCTGTTTTTGAAGCGTTGGAATGGCTTCACGCTCTTGAAATGGACGATAAAGCAGCAAGAGTAGCAGGTGACATTTTACGAAAATTAAAAGAAGATGGAAAGATAATTGATATGAAGGACTTGTTTATTGGTGCGATTTGCATAAACAATGATATTGAATTATTGACCTATAACAAAAAACATTTTGAACGATTAAAGGAGTTTGGTTTGATACTCGTTGAAATAGAAGCATGAACCGCTCAATCATCCTTAACCAATCCTGCCTCTCTCCAAAGTTTTTTCTCTTCCTCATCAGGAACTTCTTCGATGTAGGGAAAACCATAATTCGCGACAAACATCAATTTTTCTGGCGCAACGGCAATGCGAAGATAAGCAGAAGTAATTCCCTCTTCCTCAAAATAGACAACCTCGACACCACCTTTGAAGGGGAGTGTCACTTGGAGCTGAGTAAATGCATAAGCCCTTCGTTCAGGATAGCGAGAAAAACGATGCGCAACAATGCAGCGTGAGATTCGTTGATAATCTCCTCTACCTTCTGGATCACTTCCAAGAAGTTCTTCCAAAGGAGCAGTAAGCGCATGAGCAAGGCGTAATGAAATAAAGATCACCCATACTGGCTTCTCGCGTTGCCAAAGCATTTTCCATAATAATCACATTGTCCTGAGCTATATTTACAAAGAGGACCTGGTTTCATAGGATAATTTTCTTTTTTCGTTGTAGAGGTGTTCAGGTGAATCAGTTCAGACTCAAATTTCGCGAGATTGACCAATTCTTCATCAACGTCCAAATGAAATTCGCCAAATTTCAAGAAATCAATGCCTACTTTGTCAGGCAAGCGAGCATGTGTTTCGTGATACATCAAGGCATAGAGCGCAAGCTGCAACCGATACTCAGGAGAGACTTTCGCGGATTTAGAAGTTTTGTAATCCATGAGCACAACCTGTCCATCTTTTTCGTGGATCGCGTCAATAAACCCGCGAACTCCATAGGTTGGTGATTTGTATTCTACTTCTGCTCGTGGGGTTAACCGCTGAAATGAATGAAGAACAGGGTGTTCCTTCATTTCCACAGCAAGCTTTCGCAAAAAATTCGCGTACCAGTTGTTGACCATGTCTTTTGTTTCGATGTGATAAAAATCAAGCTGCGGCCGCGTCAAACCAAGCGAATTAAACTCAGTCGCGGATTTATGCCAATATTGTTCGAGCATATCGTTGATAAAAACTTTCAACACAAACATGAAGTTCTCTTCAGGCAATTTAGAAATATCAATTTTAAAAAAATGTTCAAGAACTGAATGCACCACTTTCCCGCGGGTCAAATGAATGCTTGGTTTACCAGGAATTTTTTCAATATAAGAGTAATAATATTTTCGTGGACATTGTTTGTGCGTGTTAATACTGCTCGGGCTTTGAATACGCGCGAACGTCAACTTTTTTGGTTGTGCGACCTCTTTTGCGAGAACAGAAATAGTCATAGAAAAATCACAAGCGCTACGCTATAAAAAGGTTATTATTAGGAGATTAAAGGTTTTGAGTAAAACTTACTACCCCACAACCTTCCGTCTCCACAACAGATAGCAAACAAAAAGAAAATTAATTGGGACAAGGAAAGCGGGATTAAAGACAGTAACAAAAGAGTATTGTTTCATTGCAAAAAGGGAAAAGACATAGGAGATACTGCTGCAAAGATACAGTGTCGCGTTTTCTCCAAATGGCGCAGCATAGGATTTTCGGATTGTCGGAATAAACGCAATGCAATCAACAAGAGTAATAGTAATGACAGTAAGCAACGGACTGTTCGTGAGATACCAAAATAAAAGGGAAAGCAATGCTCCATAAAAGCTCACCCAATCTAAGAAAACAAAATTCTTCTCTCCTTTTCGCAATGCAAAGATGAAAATAACAAAACAAGAGAGAAACCAGAACGCGCTTATCCACGCGCCAGGACCAGCGCCTTGGCTCACTTGCGCGGCAAAAGTGATGACCGCGAGCAAAGACCAGAAAAACCAGGAAAACGCGTGTGGCTTTGCTTTTCCTGAAAAGAGATCCTTAAAGTAAGGAATATAACCAAGAAAAGCAATGGTAACCGCGATCACACCAAAAATTACTTTGTAATCCATATGTTGAAGAGAAGCCTAGTTGTTTAACTAGGTTTCTATTGAATCTAACAGCAATCTCCAAAACAAAACATATAAACCAGATAATAATTTCATCCATCATGCAAACAAAAACAGTACTTGTCACAGGTGCGTCAAGCGGCATTGGCGCGGCGTTCGCGGAAATTTTCGCGAAAAACAAATACAATCTCATTCTTGTCGCGCGAAGAGAAAAAGAACTCAACATTATCAAGAAGAAATGTGAACAGCAATCCAACGCGCAAGTAAAAATAATCATAAAAGACCTCACGCATTCAAAAGCGCCAGAAGAAATCTACAATGAAATAAAAAAAGAAAACCTCTTGGTAGACATTCTTATTAACAACGCGGGATTTGGAGAGTATGGTTCATTCTACAAAACAAGCTGGGAAAAAGAAGCAGAGATGATTCAAGTAAATATCACCGCGTTAACTGCGCTCGCAAAACTCTTTGGACAGGATATGATACAAAGAAAGTCTGGAACAATTATGAATGTTTCCTCAGTCGCGGCGTTTCTACCTGGTCCATTGATGAGTGTGTACTATGCGACAAAAGCGTATGTTCTCTCGTTGTCAGAAGCGCTTGCGAATGATCTTGAAGGAACAGGGGTAAAAGTCATTGCGCTTTGTCCGGGCATGACAAAAACAGGATTTCAGGATGCGGCAGGATTTGCGGAAAAAGCAGAGAATGAGAAGCAAATGAGTAGTGCGGAAGAGGTCGCGGCATATGGTTTTAAAGTAATCCAAAAAGGAAAACCTGTCATTGCGATTCCAGGAATAAAAAACAAAATAATCGCGCGCTTAGGATGGCTTCTTCCGAGAACAGTGCTTGCGAAAATAATTCGATCAGTGCAAAGCGGACGAGAAAAGAGAGAATAATTCAAAACAAAAAAGAAACAATCTTTAATCTGTCAAAAAAGCAGAAACCTTCTTCAGAACATCTTCGTGCTCACGAGTAAGGACCACATGATTTGCGTCCATTTCCACAACAGTCAAGAACGCGTTTGTCTTGCAATCACTTAAAATTAAATCATTCTTTGTGCTCCAATCAGCGGTAGACAAGAAAATCTGTGTCGGTACAGTAACAGTGCTCAAATAGATAGGAGTCGCGAAAAGTTCACGAACAAGTTTCATCACAGTGCCAAAAGGAGTGCCGCGAATGTCTAAATACGGATAATACCAAATTGGCCTTTTTTGATATTTATGATAATCCTGAAATTTCAAGCGACGCCATCCAGAAAAAGGTCGAACAAGAATAGATGCGGCAATAGCCAAGGCATTGAGAAATGGAGAATAACGAATATATCTCTTCGAGAAAAGAGTGAACAAAATCATTTTATGAACTTTTTTTCTGTTATTTTTGTAAAACTCCAGCGCGACAGACGCGCCAAGACTATTTCCAATGAGAATGACATCATGGATGTGCTCCGCGGCAAGAATGGAAGCAATATCTTTTACGATATTTTTGATAGTGACTGTATCAAGGGATGTTCGCCCGCTTTTTCCATGGTTGCGAATATCAAGCGCAATAAAATTTCTTTTTTCAAACGCGGAAAAGAATGGTTTGTAGACAGTATGGTTGCTTCCCGCGCCATGAATAAAAACAATAAATGGAGCAGTGTTTACGTGATTGATAATGTAGTACAGATCAATTCCATCAACGCTTTTGCATATTTTTTGTTTCATAGGGGAGAATACCTTACTCAATTAAGGTTCCATCTTTTAATGTGTAACTAAATGTTCCGTTATAACAACAAACTTCATCTATTGGTGTTTCAGGAGTAAAAGAGCGAACATCCTCAAGCATTGCTTCGAGTGCTGAAGCAAGTGCTCCTGTCGTCTCAAATGTCCTTCCAGAAAAATAATATGTGTGACCCATTAATGTGGTTACAACAACCTCTTCCCTAAACCCATGAGGAAGTTTTCTTAGTTTTTTTTCATCTGTCATAATGAAGGGAATAAGGGGAATGTATATAAAATTATTCCAAAGATAGGTTATCTCATCGCGTTCCATTGCTCATTCCCATATTTCTCATGTTCAATAACAAATGCTCGCTTTTGTTCTTCAGGGGAAAGTGTGGAAACGACAAATTCTACATCAAACGCTTGCGCAAAGCCTTTCACAAGTGCATTCTGAATATCAATAAAAGAAACTTCTTTTCCAAGCTGCTGCTTTAAGGAAGTTACCCTTTCTTCAACATTGGTAATCATTTTGTCTCTGATTTTTTCGTCGGAAACTCTTAAAAGAGAAAACATTTTGCGAACATCAACATCAAGCAAAACAGTGCCATGCTGCAAAATGGTCTTCTGTTTTCGTGTCTGCGCGTTGCCAGAAATTTTTCTGCCAGAAACAATAAGATCATTAAGCGGAACAAATTGGACATCAAGTCCAAACTCTTTAAGCCCTTCAATAATTCCCTGACTAATCTGTTTATACGATGCAAGAATATCTTTCACGATCAGACCATAATTTTCAGGAATAATAAAACTATACGTTATTTCTTTATCGTGATAAACCGCGCCACCGCCAGTAATGCGACGAATCACAGACACCCCATTGCTCTTGCAAGCCGCCGCGTCAATCTCTTCATGCAGCGATTGAAAATATCCTAAAGTCACAGCAGATGGAGACCATCCATAAAGGCGAAGCGTTGGAAGTTGCGAACCTGAGGAAACAGCTTCAAGAATAGCTTCGTCAACAGCCATATTCCATGAACCCGTATTAAAATCAGTGAGAAGCAAACGGATTTTTGTTTTTTCCAGAGCCATGAAATCACCTTTTCTCCTGCGATGTGCATTGCATGATTGCGTCGCTAATTGCTTCTGCTGTAACGCCAAAGAGTTCTACACTGTTTTGTTTGAAGAATGCGTCAATCATATAGAGCAAAAGATCTTTTTCAAGCGGCTGATAACGCAACAGTTGTTCAAGTTGAAGGATAGATTCTTCAGGATACACAAAAAAGTCACCAGTGATCTGTACAGAAACAAGAACAGTTTCGTCAATATCCGCAGTGATTCTAAGAAGTTTACCATTCGGCACTTTAAGAACTGCTTTTCTTTCCATAAAAAGGAAAAAAGTAATTAGTTTTAAAAAGATGATGGAAAATTATACTTTTGCGAGAAACGCGGTAAGGATTTGTGGAATGGGGATTCCAGAATGCGTACTACAAGCACCTCTTGATTTTTCTCCCCCAAATAGCCAATCCTCTGCTGTAAAAGCTTCTCGTAATTGAAATACCTTTTCTTGTTCTTGTTCAGTAAGTTCCTGTAACTCCCAATGATGAGCGTTTAAAAAACTGTTTTGAAAAATATCTTCAATTCTCTCTAATTTACTCCCTTCTTCCACAAGAGAAGTCGTCGTCTCTCGAAGTTTCTGTTCAGAAATTCCGTAACATTTCGCGACACGTTCATAATCCAATTCACAAAAAACACTCCCATGTTGAAAAAGTGCCTTTTTTTGCTCAAAATAAGGAACGCTTCCAGAAATTTTTCTCCCCTTGACCATAATAGAAGTATACCCTGCTTGGGTTGCATTTTTTATACCCCTTTGTTCTAAAAAAGAAATTATTCTTGACGAAGTAACGATGCCCATACTTGCTCTTGTCCCATAAAGAGAAACAGGCGCAGCAACTGCGTAGGTCAGATCCGTTGATCCGTGATACATCGCTCTTGCTTCTGTAAATCTTCGGACATAAGGGATTCCCTGATCATGACAAAAATCAACTGCAACGTCAGCAATGCTTTGCGATGCACCATAACTCACTGCGCCGTTGCCGCTCCAGCGATAAAATCGGATAGTGGGTGGACCCCCCGCCGCGACAGATTCCGCGATGGTTTTGTCAATAGCCATACACGTGTAAGGGTCATCAGTCCGGAAAGGAAGAAGCCGCCAACGTACATCTGAAGTCATAGGATATTTTTGAGACGCTGTTTTTATAAAGTTTTCAGATAAATTTTATAAATGTATCAATTTTACCATCTTAATATGGTAAAACAACAGACAACTGGTGTGGCAATACTTGTCAGTTCTTTAAGCGCTGGATGCCTCTCTATGGATTATGTTGCTCATGATCCAAAAGAAACACCTTCTGTAGAAGATCTTCCTCCAGATATCCATTCAATTATTTCAACCCCTAATCCTGTGGAAAACAATACATACATCACCATAGAAGCGTACGTCACTGATGACTATGGCGTGGACGCAGTTTTTCTTCAAATAGACGGAGAAACTGCATCTATGGACACGTCAACAGCGCCGTCATACACGATTGCGTATGATACAAGTATACTTCCTATCGGAGAGAATCTATTCTCTATTTTTGCTGTTGACACTGCTGGACAAGAAAGCGGCGCGGAGAGTTCGTTTATTGTCAATAATGTCACGAGCACAGCTATTGAAAGCCTCATTCTTAATCCATATGTTGTTTCTACGGCGAATCTTGCTGATTCGGTGAGCGTCACCCTTACTGCAACTGATTCTTTTTATGATCTCTCTACCCTAGAAGGTTCTTGTGTGCTTGAAAGTGTTGATCTTGGTACACTTTCATATAACACTACAAACCAGACGCATGAACTCTCTTTTCTTCCAGAAATAGGAATAACGCCAACAGATCTTGGCGAAATACCTGTTACCTGCACAATCACAAATCCCGCCGGATACAGTGTTAGTGATAGTACTTCTTTGATTATATATGATGGAATTCCTCCCGCGCTTGACTGTACTGCGACACAAGAAGGAAACAATGATGGTTCTGCATCTTTAGAGATTAGATGCACATCGACTGATGAAAATGGGGTCGATACAGTGCAATGGCAGCAGGATAATTTAGGAAACGGTTATTTTACCAATACAGAAAGTGATACCTTTGTGACGCAGATTGATGTTACTGGGACCCCAGCAACAGGATATGCATTTCTTGTCACCTCGGTAGACAATTATAAAAATAGCGCCGCTGATATTGTCAACGGAACTGTTTATGACGTTACAGCACCAAACATCGCTTGTTTTCTCACTGACGCATGTATTACAAATAATGCGATAAGTGGAAGTGGGCTGTACAATGCAGAGACAACATATGACTGCACCATTACAGATGAAACTTCTCTTGCATCAGTTGTTTATGACGCAGGATCTTTTGGCTCTGGGACAATGAGCGGTTCAGGAAGCACGTACAGTGTTACGCTCTCTGGCACAGAGATCGCAGCAGATAACTATTCAATCTCCGCTACTGCGCAAGACAGTGCAGGAAATACAATGACTTCAACAGATACCTTCACTGTTATAGATGAACTTGCACCTACTTTTACTTCTGTTACAAGTTCTCCAAGCAGCGTTCTTAGTGATGGTTCTGAAGAATTTTCTTTAGAAGTATGTGTTGAAGATGAAACAGATGGCCTAGAATTAGGAACTGGCGTTACTGTTGAAATTGATTCTTATACAAATAGTCTTTCTTATGGAAGTACTTGTTATGCGCTCGCCATCAATGGCAATGAATTTTCAGAAGGAGATTACAGTATTTTGCTTCAAGCAACTGATGCTGCTGGAAATACTGCAGAAGATACAAGCGCGATGATCACTATTGATTCCATTACATATACAACGACAACACTCTATGCAGATGAGGATGTACGAACAAGCGAGGAGAATGCAACAACAAATTATAATGGGTATTCTCTTTATGTCGGCGCTTCCACTGTTGGTCGAGGAAGAAGCTATATCTCTTTTGATTCCAGCACTTTTACCGGCGCGGAGGTTACTTCCGCATTGCTCACTATTTACGCAGCGAGTGGCACTTGCCATTCTTCCTCTAATAATCATGATTGCAACCATGACCTTGTTGTTGATGCGCATGAAATTACAAGTACATGGAGTGCAGCAACAGCGACATGGAATTCTGTTCCATCATATGATACAACAGTCCTTGATAGTGCCACTATGAACGAAGCATTTGGCGGTGGAGGAAGCTACACTTTTGACGTTACCTCTCTTGTTCAGACGTGGGCAGATGGCTCAAATTATGGTGTCTTGCTTAAAGCAGATAGCACAGGCGAAAGCACTTCTAATCAAGTTGATGCAGGGATAGAATCAATAGAAACAGGTCTTCCCGCGACGCTTGAAGTAACATACGGGATGTAATAGTTAAGAATTCTTCAACACCAACCATTTCCCCGCCCAAACCATCCCTTCATCAGCGTGATAAAATGGAGTTTTGTAGACAGAACCATCTGAAGAAAAAAGTTCAAGAAAATTCTGATGCATCTCCATATTCTTTTTATACAACGCAAGGTATTTTTTCGCCAGCTTTGTATCCACAGTTGCAACAACATCTAAATAACATAAACCAAGATGCATCCAAACGCTGTTCCCCTCATAGTTTGGCGCGACAAGTTTCAGAGGAAAGAAAAAATTTGCAGGTACAAAAGAAGTATATTTGAGAGGAAACGGCTGATCCAGTTTTGCTTTTTGAATCACGACGATTGATTTCTGTATCATCTTTTTGTCTGTGAAAATACCAAACCAATAAGGGAAGGTATTCGCGTCACCAGTAACAGCAACAGAGTGGCATGACTCTTTAAAATAATCGCCTGTCCAAAAGACCTTCTTTATTTTTTCCTGTATTTTTTTATAAGAAAAACCATTTCCTGTAAATGGATTATTTAATCCGAGCGCAGCGGTTTCTCGCGCGACAACTGCGACACAGCAGGAATCATAGCAGGTTATTTCTCGCTTCGCGTGGTCTTTAATAGAGGAGAAATTTCTTCCTTTCTGCACAAGCCCTGTTTTCTCGTCAAAAACAGTGTTGTAAAAATGCGAAATCTGCAATTCTAAAAAAGGACGATAAATTGCGACAAGCTCTTTGTTCTTGGAAACGCGAAGACTATACAGCAAGAACGCAAGTGAATCTGGAGCGTAAGAAAAGACGTCAAACGCGTTTCCATTCTTTGTAATGGTCGTCGTCACTCTGTTTTCTCTGCTATACACGCAGAGCGCGAATTGCAGAGTCTTTTCAACTTCTTTTTTATAGCCAAGATTGAGAAGCGCTTCAACGCACATCCCAAAATCGCGCATGTAAAATAAAGAAAAATGACCAGTGCTCACTTGAAAGAACGTGCCGTTCCAGCAGTCTTTGACAATTTGCGCGCAGATTTTTTCAGAATTTCCTGAATATTTCTTCACGCCATATCGAGCAATAGAGACTCTGCGCCGCAGCATGCGAAAGCCTTCTTGAAGATGATAGAATGTGTCCATAGAACAATTCATCTTAATCAGATATAAAAAGATAGTGGAATGCTTTATAAAATCACAACAACCCCACATTTCGCGCATGAAGAAAGAAATGTGTCTCACGGAAGGATGTCTCATGATGTATGATTCCATTATTGTTGGAGCAGGACCCGCAGGAATAAGCGCTGCAATTCAGATGAAAAGAGCAGGATTCACGATTGCTCTTTTTGAAAAGAAACATGTCGGCGGACTTGTTTGGAACGCGAACTGTGTTGAGAATTATCTTGGATATCCAAAACCAATTTCTGGAAAAGAACTCGCCGCTCTTTTCGCGAAACAACTTCATACGTGGAGAATTACTCCTTTCATTGAAACAGTAATAAAGATAACAAAAAGAAAGAATACATTTATTATCAAGACAAACACAAAAAAGTATTTCGCGAAAACAGTTATTATCGCGACAGGAACAACACCAAGGACTGCGCGAATTCCTGGAGATAAAGAACTTTCTGGAAAACGTATTTTTTATGAGATTATAGATTTTCCTGTTCATGAAAAAAATAAATCCATCGCAATTATAGGGGGAGGAGATGTAGCATTTGATTATGCGTTACAACTTGCAAGAAAAAAGCAAATGCCGTACATTCTTACAAAAAAGAAAACAACGTGCCTCAAAAAGTTAAAAGAATGCGCAAAACAAATGAATGTCCCTCTTTTTGAGAATATTTCCGTTACTTCCATAAACAAAAATAATGAAGATAAAGGAAAAAAATTATTACGCCTTTTTACGAATAATAAAACGTTTAAAGCGGATTTTGTTTTTATTGCTGTTGGTCGTGAACCAACGTTTCCTCAAATAGAATATAAGAACGCCGAAAATACAAAAGGACTTTTTATTGCAAACGTGGCACAGCAAACAAAACAACGGCATATTCAAATTGCGTGCGGAGATGGACTGAAAATAGCGATACAAGCAATAGAATATTTACAACACACACAAAAGGATAAAAAAACATGAAAATATACGCTGAGTTTGGAAATGAAGATATCGCGAAAGTATATGTTGGAGAAATAGCGGGCAAACCAATTGAATTCGCGGAATCAACACCAACGCCATTCGGAAGACAGGAAAAATGGGTTCTTATTGTTTCCTGCCTTTCAGGATGCCCTGTCCGCTGTCTCATGTGCGACGCGGGGCAATTTTACAGAGGATGCCTGACAAAAGAAGAAATTTTTGCGCAGATTGATTATTTGGTAGCAAAAAGATTTCCTGACAAAAATATTACAGTAAAGAAGTGCAAGATTCAATTTACCAGAATGGGAGAACCAACATTCAATCCCGCTGTTCTCGCTGTTTTGGAAGAACTTCCCCAACGGTATACCATACCTGGGCTTATTGTTTCTCTCTCCACCATTGGACCAAAAAACGCGGCGCGATTTTTGAATAAACTCCTTCATATAAAAAATACCCTGTACAATAATGGAAAATTTCAATTACAGTTTTCTGTTCATACAACAGATGTTCAAAAAAGGAATGAGCTTATTCCTGTGGAGAAAATGACGTTAGAAGAAATTGCCTCGTATTGTCGGCTGTTTCATAGAACAGGAGATAAAAAGATCACCTTAAACTTTATTGTGATGGAGCGATATCCCATTGATCCCGCAGCGATTCATTCGCTTTTTGACCCCGCAAAAGTACTTATTAAACTAACTCCGCTTAATCCAACGAAATACGCGCGGGAAAATGGATTAAAAACAATGTTAGATCCACATAATAAAATGTCAATTTCTTCTCTTACTGCCGCGTTTCAATCATTTGGATTTGAGACAATAGTCAGCATTGGCAATCTTGAAGAAAACGAGATTGGAAGTAATTGCGGACAGTATGTTTCAAAGAAATTTGAAAAAATCACGTTTTGAACTACACAAGTTCCGCGTACACCACAACATGTTTCCCTTTAATTTCTTCCACTACTTTATGTTCAAGCGGCAAATCATCCTGAGAAAAGACGAGATCTGTAATGCCGCATTTTGCTTTGATTTCATTTTCCCAAACAGAAAGCCCTTTCTCTAATTCAGAATCAACGATCAAATGCACCTGCACGCGATCTTTGCGAACAAGACCCATTGTCTTTCGTAAATCCTGAATACGGCGCATGATTTCTCGGCCGTATCCTTCGTGATCAAGTTCAGGAGTTCGCGTGGAATCAATATAGAGCTGACCATATTTGTAATCTCCAGAAACCAAATGTTCAGGGGCGCGCATCTTCACAACAATATGCTCCTTAGTCAAACAAACCTGTTGCCCATCCAGAGTCACGCAGACTTTTCCTTCTTTGTCCAGCGCGAACATGAACAGTTTTGGATCTGCTTTTTGAATATAAGAAACAACGTGCGGGCTTAATTGTTTAAATTGCTGTCCAATAACCCTATTATTCGGCTCCAGTGTAATGGAAGCTTCATTGAATGATTGTTCGACATGCAATACTTTCACATTTGTCTGGAGAAGAATCATGTCTTTCAGCGCGTCAATCGCTGCAGCAACCTGTTTGTCTGTCGTAACAAGTGTCGCTGCATGAACTGGCCAACGAACTCCTAATTTTATTTTCTCGCGTGCGTTTAAAATAGATTGAATAGTATCCTGGCTAATTGCCATGTGCTGCTCTAAATTATTGTCAATGAAATGTTCATCTGCTGTTGGCCACGCGAAAAGATGCACGCTTGTTTCTGGCAGTGAAAACGCGAATTTAAAATTTAGATACATTTGTTCTGTGATAAATGGCGCGACTGGAGCGAATAACTTCAATATTTTCATAAAAACATCATAAAGCGCGTCCAGCACCATTTGTTTTTCTTCAGGAGTTCCTCCTGCTGCTTTGTCACGAACAGATTGAATGTAGGTTCGTGAAAATTCCAAAAACAAATGTTCGATTGCAAGCGGAACTTCATTGAGCGCGTAGGTATCAAGAAGACGCGTCACGTGTTTCACCGTGCTGTTTGCAAGCGATAAAATATATCGCTCTTCAAGATCAAGCGCTTTTTTCGAAAGCGGCTTTGGTTTGAGATCATTGTTTGCTGCATGATCTAAAATATATTTATGCACGTTCCAAAGAACACCAAGATTTCTATACTTTAAATTCATGTCTTCAAAATTATAATTAATATCGACCGCAGGATTCGCGCCACCAATCATGTAATACCGAAGCGTGTCCGCGCCATATTTGCTAATCACTTCTTCTGGCAAAATATAGTTGCCCAAACTTTTCGACATTTTTCGTCCTTGGGAATCCTGCACAAACCCGTGCATGTACACTGCTTTGAAACTTGGCTTGTTCATGGTCAATGTTGAAGCGACCATCAAAAGATTAAACCATCCCCTGATTTGGTCTTTTCCTTCAAGAATAAAATCTGCGGGGAAAAGATCTTCAAAATGTTCTGTTTTATTTGGATAATCTAAACAGTTCCAGCTTGCGCAGCCCGCGTCAACCCAGACATCAAGAATATCAGGCACGCGATGCTTTTTGCCGCCGCAGCTGCAAGGAATAGTAATTTTATCAATCCACGGTTTGTGGAGATTTTCCACTTTTTGTCCTGACTTCTCTTCAATTTCTTTAACAGTGCCAAGCACAATGTAATTGTCGCATTTATTGCAGCGCCAGATCGGAAGCGGCGTTCCCCAATACCGCTGTTTGCTGATGGAATTATCGCGAAGATTGTGCAGCCAGCTGTCGAACGCGTTAAACGCTGCTTCAGGAACCCAGTTAATTTTGTTGTTGTCTGCGATCATCTGTTTTTTCAAATCTTCTACTTTGAAGAACCATTGCGTTGTCGCTTTGAAGATGATTGGTTTGTGGCATCGCCAGCAATGTGGATATTCGTGTTCAATTTTCTGTTTTGCCGCGAGCGCGTCAACAGCAGCGAGCGCTTTGATAAATTCGAGATCATCTGTTTTTGCTTTGAATCCAGCAAACGCGTTCATGGATTTAGGAAATGTTCCTGCTCCATCCACCGTGTTGAACGCGGGAAGTTTGTTTCTAATCCCCACTTCATAATCCTGCGGACCGCAGCCTGGCGCGCAGTGAACAAGACCTGTTCCGCTGCTGAGTTCGACAAACTCATTGCTGAGCACCACTGTGTGCGTATTTTTCGCTTCAAGTTTGATCTGGTCGAAATGAGGAATATCTTTATGCAATGGATGCAGATAACGCATGCCTTCAAGCTTTTTTCCAGAAAATTCTTCAATGATGGAAAATGCTTTCTTGCAAACTCCTTCAATAAATGGTTGTGCGAGATCTTTCGCGACAATCCAAGTTTCATCTTCAACGTGCGCTTTCACATAGGTAAAATCAGGATGCGCCATGATCGCGAGATTGAAAGGAATCGTCCACGGCGTTGTGGTCCAGATCACGAGGAATGTTTTTTCTTCTCCTTCAACAGGAAATTTGACATAAAGAGAAACATCTTTTGTCTTTTCATATTCAAGTTCGTGTTTCGCGACAGCGGTTTCACAGCTTGCGCACCACGTCATTGGCCGCGCGCCTTCATACAAGCGATTTTTCTCATGCGCTTTTTTAATGAGCCACCATTCGCCTTCGATAAATTCCTGCGTAATCGGCATGTACGCGTTATCAAAATCCATCCATACACCGAGCTGTTTGAACTGTTCATTCATCAGCTTCATGTGCGTGATGGACCATTCTTCGCATTTCTGAACAAATGTATCAACGCCATATTCCTCAATTCCTTCTTTAGAAGAGATGTTCAAAGAAGCCTGCACTTTATTTTCTGTCGGCAAACCATGCATGTCATAGCCTGCTCTGTCCCAAACATCAAATCCACTCATGCGTTTGTAGCGCAGGATCATGTCTTTAAGTGATTTGTTCCACGCGGTGCCGATGTGAATTTTGCCGGATGTATAAGGCGGTCCATCAAGGAAGTACCATTTCTTTCCGCCTTTATTCTTTGCTTTTGCCTGTGGATAGGTGGAATTCTGTTTCCAGAACGCGAGCATGTCATTCTCAACAGTTTGGAAAGAATATGATCCGATCTCGTTTGCCATGGTTATTGTTGATGGCAGTTTATTTATATAATTTGCGACGTAGGGAGCAAATTATTCCAAAAAATGAGTGAAACTAATTTTTTGATAAAGATTGTGACAAGGGGGAAGTAAACTCATTTCTGAACAAATTCAACTCCTTGGAAATCTTCAAATTCCTTATCTCCTGTAACAAAGAGATAGCCATGTTCTTTTGCAAAAATATATCCTACAGCATCAAAAAAAGAAAGATTTCGTTTATTATTCTCTTTCTTAAATTTAATCGCTTTGATTAAAATAGGAAAAGAGACCGGTTTTGTGTATTGTATCAGTTTTGAAAGCCAATACTCTGCTGTCTGTTCATTATATTCTCTCAACACAACACTATAAAACTCTGTAAGCGTTAATTCATTGATAAGACAATGTTCATTCAAATATTTGATAAAAGTTACATTTGCCTTGCTGATCTCGCAAAGAATGTATGTATCCAAACATTTTATTTTATCCATTTGCTTTCCAGCTCTTTTCGTGTTTCTCTTATAAGTTGCTCTGTTGATTTCCTAAAAGGAAGCGCCCCAAATAATTCTTTGAGAACATTTTGCTTTCTCTTGATTTCAATAACCATTTCTTCTCCTGGCTTAATGTGTTCTTCCTTAACGATATTTGTAGGAAGTAAAACCCCTATTGAATTTCCCCATTTTTTTGCTTTTACTACTGTTTCCATAGTATCACCTTGAAGTATAATAATTAACCAATAAGTATAACTCCTATAAAAAGATTTTGGTTTAGGATAGAGAACAAACACGCGCAAGAGAAATACGCAAACAATCGCCTTACAGTCCTGCATCACAATTCATCTCTCTATTGTTTATTTTTTGTTAGAAAAATTTCTTCAAAAAAACACAAAAAAAGACATAGGGATTCCAAAAACAGGAAGGCGAATTAAAGAAGGAAAGTGACAATGGGAAACGAGCGATTCTAACTTGCTTTCACTTTAAAAATTGAGTGAGCGGTTGTTGTTGTTTTTCTTTTGTGTCTTGTTTTTTTATATCTTGTTTCTTTATCTCTGAAGCTTCATTTTCTTTTTTAGCGTCTTCTGCTGTTTTTTCCTTCATTGTGGTCTTTTCTGTTTTCATTAATTCGTCTTTTGCTGCTATTAGGGGCATATATATCTTTTCCAGCTTGAACTTGAGTCTAGGAAGAAGCATTTCTATCTTATTTTTCTGTTCTTTGTAAATCTCCCTTCTTACAATGTATTTACTTCCTACTATTTTCCCCTCTTTATATTGCGCTTCTATTTTTTGAAGAAGAATCCCTAAGAGGTTCTTCTCGTTTTGCAATGACACTATCTTATGTTTAAGATAGAAGACGCATATCTTTTTATGAGACACAATAACAAGAATTGCGATGAGAATAATAATAATGAGTATGTCAAGAATATGCGCAGAAAACCAGAGCGCGAAATCTTCCTTCATTTCCATCGTTTTATCAGGAAGCGTATTTTCTTCCCTTATCCTCGCTTCCTGATATTCTTTTGTTTCTTTGGGCTGCTCAACGTCATCAGTATAAAAGATTATTTTGTAAAGAAAAGGGAGAAGGACAAAAAGAGTAAAGAGACTGCAAAGAAGTGTTACAACGAGTTTCCTTCCAGTGCCTTCAATTTTTATCCCGACAAAAGTATATTTCCCATTTTCCTTTGTATTCTTTTTCCCATCTTCTTTTTTTTCTGTCATTCTACTCTCAACACCTTCTCAAGAAATCTATATTTTACAGGAAGAAGTATCGCTTTTCGCGTACTCCACTCCTTTAACGCGAACTTCCACTCTTCTAGGGTAATACGCACAAAAAATTTTATTTCAAGATGTGGATAACGCGCACCAATGATGTTTTCTTTCAAATGGTGAAGTATTATCCACCCATACATCAGCGCATCCCTGAAAATGTAAAATGGAATGAGCGCTTGCTGGAGGGCAGTAAACCCCGTTTTACGATAAACGTGTATGTCTGTAAAGGAGACAAAACTAAATATCCCCGCAGTAACAAACAGAACAAGAAGAAGATACATGAGTACTCTCATAAAAGAAATACCGTCCTCTTCAAGAGCTAATGAGAGGAGTCCTTTTTTTTCAGCAAGCGGCGATTCCTCTCTTGGAACAATTGAGGTAAAGAAGGGAACTTCAATACTTATTGTGGGTAATACAGGAACGTCAGGAGCGGAAATTTCCGGCGCGGCAACTGTCGATGGAATATGATCATTGAGACCTCCAGCGCCTCCTGCTCCGCCGCCAGCGGCAGCCGCGCTCTTTTCCTGTGCAGGAGCAGGACTTGGCTCAGATTCACTGACTTTCTCTCCAAATCCAGGATCTAATGCGTTTAGTACTATTGTGTAATTTTGTCCAGGAACGACTGTTTGCAAAAAGACATAAGAACCAAGGCAGGTTCGTGTGTCAAAAGAAAAGTTCGCGCATTTGTACACTTCATCGCCAACAGCAGTGACTGTCACGTTCGCGCTCCTGAAATCTAAGCCTGAGAAATCAATCGCGAATGTGCTGCTAAATCCAGCGTCCACTGTCGCGTTTTCCACTTTCATCACGGAATTATACGATGATTCATTAAAATCAAGAATAAGGATTCGAGAGAATGTAAAGTTTGAAAAGTCCAGTTGTTTTGTGAGAAGCCCACTGTTATTGCTGATGAGCGAAGACGTATAAGAAGTAACAGACGCATTATCGCTGTTTAAAAGGTCAAAATGAGGCTCATCTTCATTATATGTTATTCTTCTAAAAGAAGCTGTTTGTGTTTCATTTCTATTCCCTAAACTATCATTCGCGATAAATGTGATTGTATACACTCCTGACTGCGTCACATTTGTCCATGTATAATTGTAGATATTTCCTGTTTTTTGCATGAGGAGTTGTTCTTTTGATCCATTGGGATAGGTTATGTTCGCAAGAACTGTATCAACGCTGAGGAAAAGATCTGTCACAAGCGCGCTAATATTCACAGTTTCATTCAATGTTACGGATGTATTCACTACAGGAGTTGCATCTCGAACAGCTGGACCAGTGCTGTCCACAGTCACGTTTGTTTTTTCTGTCGCGTTGATGTTGCCGAGCAGATCTGTCGCGGTAAAGGTGATGTTGTAATATCCTTCAGCGCTCGTGTTTCCAAAACTGTAATTAAAAATGCTGCCGACGCTGATGAGAAGCAACTGCTCTTTTGTGGTGTTATTTGGATACGTCACGTTCGCGAAGACAGTACTTATTCCCAAATTATCTGTGACTGCGGCGCTGATATTTATTCTACTTCCGACAAAAGTAAAATTGTTTGGAGTGGGACGCACATTGATAACTGTTGGACTCAATCCATCAACAGTGATATTTGTTTTTTGTGTAAAATTAAGATTTCCCGCAGTGTCGTTCGCGATAAACGTGATGTTGTAAATTCCGTTTTGCGTTGTGTTGCCGAAACTAAAATTATAAATTCCTCCAACTTTCTGAAGCCGCAGTTGTTCTTTTGTTGTATTGTCTGGATACGTGATATTCGCAAGCACCACATCAACATTCAGCCATTCATCCGTGACTGCCGCGCTGATGTTCAGCACAGCATTGCCGCTGAGATTAGATTCTGTCGACGGTCACATTCGTTTTTTCTGTCGCGTTGATGTTGCCGAGCAGATCTGTCGCGGTAAAGGTGATGTTGTAATATCCTTCAGCGCTCGTGTTTCCAAAACTGTAATTAAAAATGCTGCCAAAGCTGATGAGAAGCAGCTGCTCTGTTGTGGCGTTATTCGGATAGGTGACGTTCGCGAATACAGTATTTATCCCTCCATTGTCTGTCACATTTGCACTCATATTCACCACACTGTTTCTTGCGGTGAAACTATTCGCAACTGGACGCAGCGTTGTAACAACCGGGTTGATCACGTCTTGTACAACCATAGTCACATTTGTTTTTTGTGTAAAATTAAGATTTCCCGCAGTGTCGTTCGCGATAAACGTGATGTTGTAAATTCCATTTTGTGTAGTGTTGCCGAAACTATAATTGTAGATGTTCCCTGTTTTTTGCAAACGGATCTGTTCCTTTGTTGTATTGTCTGGATATGTGATATTCGCGAGCACAATATCAACATTCAGCCATTCATCGGTGACTCTCGCGCTGATGTTGATGATAGTCCCATTGATTTCTGTGGATTCCAATACGGGTTGAACATTCGCGACAGCAGGACCAGTGCTGTCCACAGTCACGTTTGTTTTTTCTGTCGCGTTTATGTTCCCAAGCAGATCTGTCGCGATAAAGGTGATGTTGTAATATCCTTCGTTGCTTGTGTTTCCAAAACTGTAGTTGAAAATGCTGCCAACGCCGATGAGAAGCAGCTGCTCTGTTGTGGCGTTATTCGGATAGGTGACGTTCGCTACTGTTATACTAATGCCAATATTATCAGTCACTGTCGCGCTGATATTCACCACACTGTTTCTTGCGGTGAAACTATTCGCGGCTGGACGCAAACTTGTGAGAGAGGGATTGAAATTGTCCTGGTTGATCAGCGACACGTTTGTTTTTTCTGTGATGTTCAAATTCCCCACTGTATCATTCGCTATAAAGGTGATATTGTATTCGGAGATATCAGTGGTATTTGCGAAACTATAATTATAGATATTTCCAACTTTTTGCAGGAGAAATGTCTCTTGCTTTGTCGTGCAAAGAAGAAGAATGCAATTGATGTAGCTAATGTTCGCGCGAACGCTATCAACACTCTGGAACGCGTCAGTCACTGTCGCGCTAATATTTATAACACTGCCATTGAGCTGGCTTGAACCGAAAACTGGGCGAAGGGTAGCGACCGCTGGCGCTGTGCTATCAACAGTGAACGTTGTCTGCACTGTATCATTAATATTTTTATGGGTGCTTGTGTCGTTCGCGATAATAACAACAGTAAAATTACCCTGATCATTAGTATTTAGAAAAGTGAGATTAAAAAACTGTGGTGTCGCGCCTGTTCCATTCGTCATTCTAAACTGCTCCACTGTTCCATTCGCGTGCGTTATATTCACGAGCACAACATCCACTCCGATAGTATCTGTCACGTTTACTGTTATGTTCACTATTCCCGCAGCAGGGACAGTTCCTGGATTAGCTACTAAGGCAGTGACATTTGGCGCTGGATCAAATTGATACCACGCGAATTGTACGCCGTTTTGACCTCCGTTGAGAACTTCTGTATTGGTTTCGAGAGGGGACGCGGAAATATTCTGGAAACCTGTTCCATTCCAGACAATGGCGGTAATATCTTCCAATAAGTCCTCAGCGACAACCATGATTTCGTGTGTTGTTGGATGTTTTGTAAACGTTAAACCCTGAATATCATCGCTTGCGAAATCTTGTGTTTGAATGGAGGAGAGGAGCGTTGTGGCGCTCCAGCTTTCATTTTGGACCGCAAAAAGAGCGTAGGATAGGTTAAGGCTATTAGAATCAGTAAACCCAAAAATCGCGACATTTCCATTTGTTCCGTTCCACACGCAATCTATATTAATGTTATTTGCTCCGCCTGTTTCTACTGTTCCATCTTCTGTAGGAGAGTTGCTTAAAATTCTGCTTCCATTCCAGATTCTGACATTAAGGTCAGCGCCTCCATCAACAAAAATAATTCCAACATAATCATTTGTTGGATGGCTGCACACTGTTAAATGATCAATGCCATTTCCAACACTTTCAGATTCTTCAGCGCCCCATGTTTTTGTCGCGGAGGTATAATTTCTTCGTACAACAGCTGTTCCAGTGCCATAGAGCGCAAGTCCATCTCCGCTGGCGGTTTCCCACGCAAAAGCAAAATGTTCGCTGACCGCGGTTGTCGTTGTTATTGAAAGATTCACCCCTGAATTTAATTCAAAGTCACTTCCGTTCCAGAGAACAGCATAGAGGTCGCCTGCGTTATTATGAAGAAGAACCATAATATCGTCACTGCTTCTTTTTGGATAAAGAGAAACCCAGCGAAGAGGCGATCCAGTCCCTGCTAACATAGGCGTTGTTATATTCACTTCAGAAGAATATCCTGTTCCATTCCAGATTCTGTAGCCAAAAACAGCGTCAACTGTCCCGCTATTCTCATAGACAATGAGCGCGTCCCCGGAAATATCTTCATATGCTATATCAAACCCTCTCGTGCTTGTTATGTCGACACTTGTTGAAACCTCTAAAAGATTGGTAAAATTCTTTGTTTGATTGATAATTTGAATATTGACATCCGCCTGCTGATCCTCTGTCCCAAGAATCATTTCATCTCTTTCGTGGTTTGCTTTAAGAACAACAAAATTAATGAGTCCGCCGACAGCGTTTGTATTTGTTCTTTCCTCTGAAAAGTTTTTGTTGGAATCATTCCATATTCTATACAACGGGGTTTGCACCACGGCTTCCTGATACACGACAATGCCATCCACTGCTGCTGTGTTAATACTATCCGCGTGCGCTGTGGGAAGAACGAAAAGAAAGAGAGCAAAGTATAAACAAAACAGCAACAGAACCCAAGAAACTACCTTATTGAATGGATAGCATGAATGTATTTGATTGCTCCATGTTTTTATTACTCTTTTCTCTGAAAGTACAAATACCATGGATTTTTACTCCACCCCTTTATATACTCTCTCTCTCTCTCTCTCTCTCTCTAATAATGTATATATATCTTTCTTATTTTTAAGGGGGGGGTTGTAGTACTCTTCCTGAAAAGACACGCCTCTCATAAGTGGAGCTTATTGTCATTTAATAAATCCGAATACCTTTCTTCTTAATCTCCCATTGTCCAACCGCGGGAGAGCCACCATGAATAATGTCCTCTTTTTTATACTGTTCAACTGCGTTCCACGTTTTCTCAAGACTTTTTATGAAATGAGAGACAAGCGCTTTCTTTGAACCTTCTCTTGCTTTTGCGAGAGCAGTACAATACGCTTTATGATTTTGGAGTAAAGAAATAGTTTTTATTACTAAAAGAAACTATCTTCTATTAATAATAGAAAGATTTAAATAGATACAGTGCTAATCAAAGTTTATGATCATAAAAGAAACAATAAAGGAAATTATAGTGTCGCAAATGGCATTTTTAGAGAGATTAGAAGCAGGTATTTTTAGAGAAAAAGGAGACGAGATTGATGTAAAAGACTCTTTTGCTTTAATAATCACGGGAATAAGAAGATGCGGGAAAAGCACATTTCTCAATCAAATAGTACAAAAACAGAAAAAAGGATATTATTTGAATCTTGAAGATCCTCGTTTAGAAGGATTTGAACTTTCAGATTTTACTAAAGTAGAAATAATAATGAAAGAACTTTATGGAGCTGGTGGAGTTTATTTTTTTGATGAAATCCAGAATGTGGAGAAATGGGAGAAATTTATAAGATATCTTATTGACAAAAAAGAAAAAGTGGTAATAACGGGGTCTAATGCTTCTCTATTAAGTCAAGAGCTTGGTACAAAATTAACTGGAAGGCATCTTCAAATAGAAATGTTTCCATTTTCATTTAGAGAATTTCTTATCTTAAAAAAACAAAAACCATCGCTTGTTGCTTTTGAGAAATATCTTTATGCTGGGGGCTTTCCTGAATATCTTAAAAAAGAAGATCCTACAATTCTTCATGAATTACTGTCAGACGTTGTCATGAGGGATATCGCTATACGATTTGGGATAAGAAATACGGGCATTCTAAACAAGATAGTGATTTATTTAATAAGTAATGTCGGAAAAGAGTTTTCTTATAATTCGTTAAAGAAAATGTTTGAAATAAAGTCAGTTCAGAGTGTTATTGATTATATATCTTATTTTGAAAACGCTTATTTACTCTTTACTATCCCTCGTTTTAGTTACTCGTACAAACAACAGCAGGTAAACCCAAAAAAAGTTTATTCCATAGATAATGGTTTTTCGTATAACAACTCAGTCTCATTTTCAAAAGACAAAGGAAAAATGCTTGAAAATGTTGTTTTTTTACAGCTCAGAAGAAGCCACAAAGAAATTTTTTATTTTCAAGAAAAAAATGAGTGTGATTTTTTGATTAAAGAGAAAGATAAAATAATCCGAGCAATTCAAGTCTGCTTTGAGTTACATGAGGAAAATAAAGAGAGGGAATTGAATGGTCTGGTTGCAGCGTTACACAAATTTGACATAAAAGAAGGATATATTTTAACGTATAATCAAGCTGATTCTTTTTTGATAGAGGGTAAAAAGATACAAGTAAAACCGGTGTGGAAATGGATGTTGGAAAAGTTCACTCAATCTCACTAAACACTTCCTGTTCTGATGGTCAATCCAATAAACCTCAATCGTAAAGATATGTACATCCTAATGATCACAAAGTTTATAAACATGTCCATTATAATGTACTTGTTTTAAAATGGAAAGAGCGAAATTAGAAGAATTTAACCCATGGTGGATAAGTGGAAAAGTAGATGGAGAACTCGCTTTGCCTTTCAAGAGAAAGGTTTTTACTGAGATTAAAAATCATGTAGGCAAAAGATTTATTGTCGCGCTAACTGGCCTTAGAAGGATTGGAAAAACGACACTTATGTATCAATTAATACACACATTACTGCAAGAAAAAGTTGAGCAGACAAATATTCTTTTTTTTTCTTTCGATGAAATGTCTATCCCTTTAAGTGACGTTTTGAATACATACAAAGAAATGAACTCAAAAGATTTCAGAGAGAACAGAATATATATTTTTCTTGATGAAATCCAAAAGTACAAAAATTGGGAGAATGAATTAAAGAAATATTATGATTTATATCCTAAATTAAAATTTTTCATAAGCGGCTCAGAATCTCTTTTCATAAGAAAAAAAACAAAAGAAACCCTGGCGGGCAGAATTTTCGAATTCACTCTCACACCATTTACCTTTAGAGAATATCTTAGATTCAACAACCTAAAAGAAGAAAATTTCAAGTATGAAACAGCGGTAAACCCACTTTTCTTGAAATTTGTTGAAAAAGGTGGATTTCCAGAAACATTTTCCTTTGAAACAGACAAAGATTTTAAGGAATATATTCGGGCGTTAATTGTTGATAAAATAGTGTATAAAGATATCCCTCAAATGTTTGGGATAGAAGACCCTGAATTCTTAAAGATTCTCTTGGAATTGATTTCCACAAATCCAGGAATGTATGTTGATTACCAGTCATTAAGTAAACAATTTGAAAAAGACAGAAGGGTAATAAAGGATTATGTTTCATATCTTAAAGAGAGCTTTTTAATAACAATTTTAGGAAATTATAGAAAAGGCAGTATAACAACATTAAGGAAGAAAAAAAGAGCGTATCCGACTGATACTGCCCTGTCTTATCTATACAAATCAAAAATAGATGAGTCCTTTTTTGGAAGAATGGTTGAAACAATAATCGTGAATAAACTCAGAGCGAATTCGTTCTGGAAAAATGGGACTGAAATAGATATAATTCACGAGAAAGTGCCAATAGAAGTCAAATATCAAGAGAATATAAATTCTGAAGATTTTAAACCAATGAAAGAATTCATGAGAAAATTTAATCAAACACAAGGAATTTTAATCACAAAAAAAGAAGAAAAAGAAGTCAAATTTGAGGAAGGAACAATAAAATTAATTCCGGCATGGAAATTTTTATTAGAATAAATCCGTGCTATTGATGATTCGCATCGCGATTTTTTTTCAAAGATAGAAGCAACTATCAGCGAGGTAGTAGCTACTAATAGCAAAGTGTCAAAATTTAAGCGATTTCAAGCTCTTTTGACACCTTTTTTTGTATGACAGTATCTGCAAAATCTCCAAGAAGTTTCACTGCTCGTAATCTCTTCTTTATTGTCTTAAAATAATAATCATACTCCATTTTTGTCAACTGCTTATTATCGATAATTTTTTGTATGATTTCCCTTTGCTTTGGCTTGAACAGATTCGCAAGCGCATACTGAAAATCATATTCCTTTGCTTTATTGATCTTTTCTGCCAACCCAATTTGCTGTTCTGCTTCATAAAGCTTCTTTTGCGCGATAAAGTCATAAAGATATTCATCAAAAGAAAAGACAAACGAAGATTCCTTTTTTTTAGATACTATTTTTTTAAGAGAAGGGATCAAAGTATTTTCTGGCTCTATTTTAGTAAAAATATCCAAAGCAACGCCTAATACTGCTTTTACTTCATGAATTACCTTCTTTTCTCTTGCTTTTTCAAGCAGTAAAGACCAATTAAAAGAGAGAGAAGCATTTTTTGTTGCGATATAAATAATAAAAGGAATCGCTTTCAAAAACCTTTTTTCTTTTCCTAAAAGTATTTGTATTATACCATCCTCAATAGAAACTGATTTTTCTACCTTGAAATAAGAGTATCCTATTTTTTCCAATAATCCAGTTATATTCTCTGCCATTCTTGTATCCTCATTGGACTGACCCCCTTTTCGTGGACAGTAAGTTAAGATACTATTCCCCTATTTAATTTTTGTTGTTCGAACTCATTTGGCGGTACATATCCGATTGATGAGTGCAATCTTTTCTCATTGTACTTTTTGATGAATTCTGCTAT
>JACRPI010000018.1 GCA_016214075.1 Candidatus Woesearchaeota archaeon | reverse complement strand
CCTCCGGTGAGGCGCATCACTTTACCACCAAAAAACAGAGAAATATTTCTCTAGAAAAACTTACCGCTATTCATCCCATACCTAAAGGACGTCCAGCTGCTACGCAGCTGAACTTATGGGATTTCTAGCGGATTTTCTTAATTGTTCTAGACTATAAGACACGAGGATTTCCGTTGAAAGAAGATACTGCTGCGCATTATCAAGATCAAATGAATATATACAATTTTCTGCTTAGAAAAAACGGATACGAGACAGAAGAATACGCTTATTTATTTTTCTATCATCCAAATAAAGTTAATGAGAATGGAGATGTTTTGTTCCATACTGATTTGGTAGAAATGAAGATTGATGTCCATAATGCAGAGAAGATATTCAAGAAGGCACTTGGAGTCTTAGAAGGAGAAATGCCTGCTTGTTCTGAAGAGTGTGGGTTTTGTAAGTGGGTGAGAGAAAATGAATGAAGCAAATTTTAAAGATATTTTCTTATGGATGTGGAAATATAAAGTGTTGTTGATTAGTATTTTTGTGATTATTTTATTATATATTATT
The DNA here is from genome assembly GCA_016214075.1 of Candidatus Woesearchaeota archaeon. Taxonomy (NCBI): domain Archaea; kingdom Nanobdellati; phylum Candidatus Woesearchaeota; species Candidatus Woesearchaeota archaeon. The sequence continues at coordinate 11,188 of JACRPI010000018.1, read as the reverse complement.
GCAAATGTTTATCTTCCAAATTCCCCATTTCTTCCTTTTTAAATTAGTTCATAATCCTCTATAAGAGTCATATGCTAACCTAAACAGGCTAAGCCCTGTTATTGCTACAAAAATTCTAATGGTTTCAATAGTGTCATTCAGAAAAAAATACCCTGTCAATGCCCAATAGATTAGAGAGAATCCTCCATATACAGATCCGCCTATAAGGAATGCATTGAAAATTGTTTGATAAGATGGAAACTTCCTTGTCTTAAGCCACACTAAACTTACAAAAAGAAAACCGAGTAAAATTGACAATGTTACATTAGAGAGATTTATCATCTTTTCTTCTTCTCCTGTTCATTTCCAATCCATGCCCCTACTAAACTCCCAATAATGGCTCCTTCTGGTCCGCCAATTAAACCACCAATTATAGCACCTCCAACAGCGCTACCTGCAATAATGGTGTTTAAATCAATAGTTTTAACGAAAGTTAAAGATTTGCGGCACTCAGAACAATAAAAAAAACCAGTATTAGAAAAAGAAGTTTCTACATTACACTTTCTACACGCTTGATTAGTGCATTTGTAAATATAAGATACCATAAAATTCTCCAAGAATGTGATCTATTTATAGTTTATTGTGCAAAACCTTCTATTAAATGTGCAGAAAGCATTATTTGTGCAAAGCCAATTCTTCCGCAACCTTTATATATAACTTCAGTTTACCCCATTACAATTCAGTTGATCTAAGGTCAACATTAACGTAAACACACGATCAAGGAGAGGAAAGCAATGACTAAAAAAGAAACAACGCACTGTTCAGATGGACATTGCAGGGAAGAACAATGTACAGCTGAACAGCACTCTCCTTCACCACACCAGTGCAAAGGAAAATGCAAAGAACGATCTGAACATTCCTGTAAAGAAGAACACGCCGAAGCGCATTCCTGCGAAGGAACATGCGAAGAAGACGCATCTCAGTGCAACGAAGAAACAGCACTCAAAGAATTAACAAAAACACTCCAATTCCTTCAAGCGGACTTTGAAAATTACCGCAAACGCGTCGAACGCGATAACGCGGATTTCAAAAAATACGCAACAAAACAACTACTCGCAGAAATCATACCAGTGCTGGACAATTTTGGCCACGCGCTTAAAACAGTCGACGACGAAGGAGTTCGATTAATCCACATGCAACTTATGGGCGTGCTGGAAAAATATGGACTCAAAGAAATCGAATGTTTGGGCAAGAAATTTGACCCAAAACTGCACGAGGCTCTTTTGCAGGAAGACAGCGACAAAGAAGCGAATATTGTCCTTGACGTCTTGCAAAAAGGTTATATAGTAGGAGATGCGGTATTACGCCCAGCACGAGTAAAAATAACGAGGAAAAAACAAGATGAAACTGCGCGTGTTCCAACCGGAGGAACTTCATAAACACGAAGCTGGAAATATTGCCAGCCTCAGCATTACGAAGCATACCCCTGAAACACGAATAGCAGAACTTGGAAAAGAATGCACAGGCTGCGGCCATTGTTGCAAGGTCGATTCAGGAATTTTATTTGAAGAAGACGTCACGAGAATCGCGGATTACATGAAAATTCCGCGCGACGATTTTATCAAAGAATTCCTTGAGGAACATGAACGATTTCACACCAAATGCTGGAAACTCAAACAAATCCGCGAGGATGGAAAACCCTTTGGACGATGCGTTTTGTTGGATGAAGACAACAAATGCTCAGTTCACGAGGCAAAACCGAAATACTGCAAGCTGCTTTCGACAGCAAGCAGACATGGACAACAACTCGCTGTTTGGTTCGCGTTGAATCATTTTGTGAACCCTCATGATCCTGAATCCGTCCGACAGTGGGCAGCGTACCTGAGAACGCATCCGACAATTCCTGGTGGTCAGTTGCATGAACTGATCCCCGAGGAACAACGATTGCGTCGCATTCTGAGTTATGAAGACGTGTATTAATTTACACAAACGCTGTATAATAAAAAAACAATAGAGAACCACTGGAGGCAGTGAACATGGGAAAAATAATTGGAATTGATTTAGGAACAACATTTTCAGCAGTCGCGGTAATGGAAGGCGGAAAAGCCGCTATCATTCCGAACGCTGAAGGAAAACGAACAACACCATCTGTCATCAACATTACAGAAGATGGAGAAATTCTTGTCGGAGATACCGCAAGAAATCAGGCTATCGCAAGCCCACAAAGCACTGTGCGCTCTATCAAGAGACACATGGGCGAAGATTTCAAAGTCAACATTCATGGCAAAGATTACACGCCTCAGCAAATTTCCGCAATGATTTTGCAAAAAATGAAGAAAGACGCTGAAGCGTACCTTGGTCAAAAAGTAACGCAAGCTGTTATTACTGTTCCCGCATATTTTGGCGACGCGCAACGACAGGCAACAAAAGACGCAGGAAAAATCGCAGGACTTGAAGTATTGCGAATTATCAACGAACCAACCGCGGCAGCGCTCGCGTATGGAATTGACAAAACAAATGAGCACACTATTTTAGTTTTCGACTTTGGTGGCGGAACATTTGACGTTTCTGTTCTTGAACTCAGCGATGGTGTCTTTGAAGTTAAAGCAACCAACGGAAACAACTTCCTTGGCGGCGATGATATTGACGACGCTTTAATCGACTGGATGGCGAAAGATTTCAAAGCGCAGCACAGCATTGACTTGCGTGAAGACAAAGTAGCGCACCAGCGCTTGAAAGAAGCAGCTGAAAAAGCAAAGATTGAACTTTCCAGCAAGTTGAAGGCAACGATTAATTTGCCGTTTATCACCGCAGATAAAGCAGGACCAAAACATTTGAACATTGAATTAACGCGGGCAAAGTACGAACATCTTATCGATTCCATCTTGAAAAAACTTGAAGATCCAACAAGAAAAGTATTGAAGGACGCAAAACTCGACAAACTTGTGGATAAGATTATTTTCGTTGGCGGTTCTACACGAATCCCCGCTGTTCAGGAACTGGTGAAAACACTCGTTGGCAAAGAAGGAGATCGCTCTGTTAATCCAGACGAAGCAGTCGCGCTTGGCGCAGCGATTCAGGCAGGAGTTCTTGGCGGAGAAGTCAAGGACATTTTACTTCTTGACGTGACTCCATTAAGTCTTGGAATCGAGACGCTTGGTGGCGTGCTGACGAAGCTTATTGAGCGAAACACGACAATTCCGACGAAGAAGTCGCAGATTTTCAGCACCGCGGCTGATAATCAAACCGCTGTTTCCATCAGAGTATTCCAAGGAGAACGACCGATGGCGACAGACAACAAATTGCTTGGCCAATTTGATCTTGTCGGTATTCCCCCTGCGCCACGCGGTGTGCCACAAATTGAAGTCGCTTTTGACATTGACGCAAACGGTATTGTCAACGTCAACGCAAAAGACATGGGTACTGGAAAGCAACAGAAGATTACTTTGACCGCATCAACAAATCTCACAGAAGCGGAGATTGAAAAGATGCGCAAAGAAGCTGAAGAGCACGCTGAATCAGACAAAGCGCGAAAAGACGAAGTCGAAACCTTGAACGAAGCTGATACGCTTCTCTATACTACTGAGAAGACGATGGCTGACATGAAAGGCAAGGTTGACGAGAAAAAGCTTGACGCGATTACACCTGTCTTAGAAGGTCTCAAAATCTTGATGACCGCGGAGAAAAAAGATATTCCCGCAATCAAAGAGAAACTAACCGCGCTCAATAAAGTTGTGCAGGAAGCTGCTGTTGAGATGTATCAAAAGGCGAGTCAGGAAGCGCAACATGCTGAAGCTGCAAAAGGTCAGGCTAAAGGCAAAGACGACGTCGTTGACGCAGATTACAAAGTTGAAGAATAAACTCTTTGATTTTTTTCTTTTTTTTATTGTTTCGTTTATTCGCTTAGGAGTCACATAGATTCGCTTGGCAGAAGCGCACCTACACAATTTATCCTTTTTTAAAAAATAGAAAAGAGATGACTTGTGATCAAGCAGCAGGGCGAATATGAAGGAGAAAGAGCGAATAAAGCAAGTAAAAGATATAAAGGAGAGAGCCAGAATTCATAATTATGGAAGACTCAAAACAATCATTTGGTGAGTTATTGCAAATCTCCCAACGACTGCGAAAAGAATGTCCTTGGGACGCAGAACAGACATTAGACTCCTTTCACAAATATATTGTCGAAGAATCCATTGAAGCGCAAAAAGCAGCAGAAGCAAAAGACTACGACGAACTTAAAGAAGAATTAGGCGACGTCTTCTGGAACGTCCTTTTTATGTGCAACATCGCAAAAGAGAATGGCTTATTTGATGTTCATGATGTTCTGCAAAACGCAAAAGAAAAAATGATCCGCAGACATCCGCACGTCTTTGCCGGCGAAAGCAAAGACATGGACTCCATTCACAAAAAATGGGCAGAAATCAAAGCAGAAGAGAGAAAGGTAAAGGAAGCGAGAAAAAGCGCGCAACAGAAACCTGCGCAAGAGGCATACCCATGAAACTTCCCACACGAGAACAAGCAGAAGCGTATTTTGATGATTTTCACGTTCCTAATAACTTTAAACAGCATTGTTTCCTCGTCAACAGAATCGCGGTTTTTCTTGCGGAAGAACTCAAAGCAACAGGAGAACATATTGATTTAGACCTTGTTGATATTCTTTCCTTGTTGCATGATTTATTCAAACCCGCTGCACTCGAGAAGCTGACTACTGACGCGAAATTTAAGTGCTATCCTACTCCCAAGCAGATTACATTTTGGGAGGAGATGAAACAGAAATATAAAGCAAAACATGAAACAGCGTTATTCGCAGAAGTGTTTAGCGCGGAGTTTCCTGAATTCGCGAAACTGATGCTGCACTACGGAAATCATGATATCTTGACTTCCAAAAAATCACGAGAAGAACAGATTGTGCATTACGCGGACTGGCGCGTGTACTGTGATGAAATTGTATCTCTCAAAAAAAGGACTGATGATCTTCTTGTGCGTTATAAGAAAAAAATTGAAGGAAACAAAGGAGGACTTGCGCTTTGGCAGACTCGTGTCGCGGATGAATGCGCAGTCGAACTTTCCATCTTCCATAAACTCAACATAAAACCTGAACAGCTTGGGCAGCTGATCAAATAGGCGAAATTATGAAACCAACAAAAACAAAATTAGTTATGTTTGATTATGATGGCGTCTTAATGGATTCCAACCACTTACCTAAATTGTACTACGATGATCTCGCGAAAGTTCTTGGCACAAAACGCTTTACTTCTGTTGAGGAAACACGAGAATATCTTGAAGTCAGTGTGCATGACACCTTGCAAAAACTTGGTGTTGATACGCCTGAAAAAAGAGAGATCGCGATGAAACTCTTTCGATCGTACGATGACAAATGGAAAAATCTGAATCTTTTTCCTCATGTTCGCGAGATGCTCAAAACATTGAAAGCGCATGGCTATATTTTAGCGATTGTTTCTAATAATCTCTCTGAAGTCATTGAGTATGATTTGAAAAAAAATGATGTCTATCACTATTTTGATCACATCATTGATATTAAATTTGGACGAAAACCCGAGATAGATCAAATTATTCATTGCCTCAAAATTACTGGAACGCTTCCTGAAGAAGCAGTCATGATTGATGACATGGATGGCGGTATTATTGCCGCGAAAAACGCGAAACTCAAAAAAGCGATTGGCGTGAGTTATGGCTATCAATTGCGAGAAAGACTACACATGGCAGATGTTATAGTAGATCATCCCCAACAGATTATTGACGCGGTGAAGTAAATGGCAGAAAAAGATTATTATAAAATTCTTGGTGTCGAGAAAGGCGCGTCCAAGGAAGAAATCAAAAAAGCATACAAGACACTCGCAAAGAAATATCATCCTGACATGAACAAAGAAGCGGGATCCGCTGAAAAATTCAAAGAAATAAATGAAGCAGCGTCTGTTCTTTCTGACGATAAAAAAAGACAGCAATTTGATCAGTATGGTACAACTGACTTTGGAGCAGGACAGGGAGGATATTCCAGTCAGGATTTCGGACAAGGCTTTGGATTTGATTTTGACGATATTTTTGAATCTTTTTTTGGCGGTCAACGAAGAAGAGGAAGAGGACCGCGAAAAGGCGATGATGTGGAATATGAAGTAGAAATTACGCTTGAAGAAGCGGCCGCTGGCGTGAAAAAACATATTCGCGTTCCACGCCTTGAAACCTGTTCAAAGTGTGAAGGAAGTGGCGCGAAATCTGACAAGCACATTAAGATTTGTACTGGTTGTCATGGCACTGGCACTGTAACACGAGCGCAGCGAACTCCGTTTGGAATCTTTCAATCTACTGGCGTTTGTTCCACTTGCGGTGGACAAGGAAAAGAAATTGAAGAAGTGTGTGAAACGTGCAATGGACAAGGAAAAATACAGGAAGAGAAAAAAGTGACTGTGGATATTCCTGCTGGCGTTGACACTGGTTCTCGTTTGCGTGTTTCTGGTAATGGACAAGCAGGCGACAAAGGCGCTCCTGCTGGTGATTTGTATTTATACATTACTGTGTTGAAACATGATATTTTTGAACGCGAGGAGCAGGATATTTTCATGGACATGCCTGTTTCGTTTCGCGACATGTGTTTAGGCGGAGAAATTGAAGTTCCGACGCTCAAAGGAAAGGCGACGATTAAAGTTCCTGCTGGAACAAAAGCAAACACTGTGTTTCGTTTGAAAGGAAAAGGAATTCCTTCATTACGTGGATTTCATACTGGCGATCAGTTGGTGAAGGCAATCATTTATGTTCCTGACAAATTGACCAAGAAGCAGAAAGAAGCGCTTGAGGATTTTGATAAGGAAGCGAAACGAGAGAAAGGATTGTTTGAGAAGGTGTTTGGGTAGAAAGGCTTTTATAGGATATTATTCTAAATACTCTTTATGAGAAACGTAGTGGCTGTCTTTATCGTCGCGGCAGTTATTCTTCTCGGTGTTTTTGGAGATGAAGGAATAACCGGCAACGCAGTGTATTCTTCAAAACCTGATCTTACCGCTGAAATTGTCGCGCATGGTGTTGATACGGAGACCAATGAATTTTATGTTGTCTTTGAAATTGTGAACGAAGGATCCGCTTCTTTGGAACAAGGCACAACAATTCCAGTACGGCTGTTTGTTCGCTACACTGCTCCTCCTGTGAAACATGAAGGAAGTACAGGAAGCATTAGTACTGCTGAAGTTTTTTTGGAAGAAGCAAAAGCTGCGTATGCGCTTGAGGAAGATCTTGCTGTAGATGAAAGTGTTCTTGTTATTTCACCTCCTATTCCAATATTATTGAGCACTGTCCGATTTTTTGAAAAATATAAAATAAAGAATAGGATTACTATTGAAGTGGATAATGATCGGGAGATTAAAGAAGAAGATGAGAAGAATAATAAACTGGTGAAATGGTATTATATGCAGGAATGGGATGGGTTTGAGGAGGAGGTGTTGGGGCCGGAAGAGTAGGAAGCGGTTTGTGGGCAAACCTTTTTAATCTTATTCCCTTAACGTTGTTATATGAACTTTGTTGAACAGAAGATAGAAAGAATAAAGAAGATAACCAAAAAACCAGATTTAATAGATAATGTAGTTGCGATATTATCTCTCGTGATTGGACTGTTCATTTCAGCAGAACTTATGGCATGGATGATAAATTCTCTTTTCCAATTGCCTGACTCCGAACGTGAATTAACACTAAAGATGGGGACTTTCGTTATTTTAGTTTTAGCAGCTAGTTTGTATTGTGGATATTACGTTTATGGAAAAACAAAGAATACGAAATCTCCTTATTACTACTGGAGTACTTATAACATAATTATAGGATGGTATTGGGTTTTTCTTTTCCTTTTGACAATAGCATATCCAGGGTTAGATTTATTTGGTGATGATCAAGGATTAATTATACTTGCTTCTATCTTCGATATCTTATATGCTATATCTTTCTTTATTATTGCACGATATGCACTAAGAAGGTATAAGTTTCCCCATCCAAACACGTTTCTAAAATGGACAGGCTTTGCTTTTATAAGTGCATCCTCTTTTTATGGTCTTACATTTCTTATATCTGAATTAGATTACGCTCTTATACCAGATTCTCTCAAAGACTCATACATACAGTTACCTTATTATAGTATCTTAAAAATATTTTTTTATATCTCCTTGTTTATCTCACTCTTGTCAGCAGCAGCATTTATTTTATTACTCCTCTTTACTATTCTTTATGCGGGCTATGAAATTGCTAAAGTGAAAGAGAAATGAAAGAAAGAATCAATATTCACAAAGTCATGTTACGAGAATATGATCCACAAGGCTGGTGACCCTTAAACAATTTCTCCGCAGTTATTTCACCAAAATATTTATATATAACTTTAAGTTATAGTACTATAACTCGGAGTTATAGCATGCTTGAAGTAACAGAAAACGGAAAAATGGCATTAAAGCTCATATTTACAGACTTTTTGACTCATTATAATTCTTACAACATTAAAGACAAGTTAGGATTAAGCAATGCCGGAAGCCTCAAACTTTTAAGAAGTTTGCATGACAAAAACCTGCTCACCAGCGAGAAACTGGGAAACGCGATATTTTACAAACCAAATCTCGAAAATAGCTACTTGATGAAATTGTTGGAGCTCATTTTTCTTGACTATAGCACTCTGTCAAGTTTTGTAAAGGGATGGATATATGATTTACATTCATTATCTTCACATACTAACGGAATATTCCTTTTTGGATCAATCTTGAGAAAAGGCAAAGAAGCAAGAGATATAGATGTCTGTTTTATATTAAAAAAAAGTGAAGATTATAAGCTATTGCAAAGAATGATAAAAGAAATGAATGAAAAGAACCGCTTGAAGATAGAGCCCTTATACTTGACTCAACAGGACTTTGAAAAAAAATTGATTGAAAAAGACAAGCCGTTAATAGAAATGGTCAAAAGCTGCGTCGTTGTGCATGGTCATGAACTCTTTGTGGAGGTTGTGAAAAATGTCCAAAGCAAGCAATCACGTTAAATGGTGTTTGGATAAAGCGAAAAAAGAGATTTGAAGAGTATGGGAAAAAAAGTGATGCCAACACAAGTATATGATGAACTTCTTAGAGCTTACGATTCCCAAGGCTGGTGGCCTATTAACAATGAATATAAGAAACGCGGCATTCTTTCTGACGCTGAGAAATTTGAAGTCATTGTTGGTTCCCTGCTCACACAAAACACCGCATGGACAAACGTTGAGAAAGCACTGAACGAATTGAGAAAAAACAAATGTTTGTCTTTGAAAGGAATTCTTGAAACGAGACATGAAACACTTGCACAATACATCAAAAGCTCTGGCTACAATAATCAGAAAGCGGAACGATTGAAAATTGTCGCGCAGTTTTTATTGCAACATCCGCTTGAAGAGTTGCAGAATATGGAGACGCAAGAATTGAGAACACTGCTCCTCTCTGTCAAAGGCATTGGTCCAGAAACAGCAGATTCCATTATTCTTTACGCGTTTATGAAACCAAGCTTTGTGATCGATGCATACACAAAAAGGATTATGAGCAGAATTGGACTTTGCGGAAAAGATGTTTCGTATGATGAACTGCAAACATTGATCACAAATACTATTGACAAAGATGTGGAAATGTATAATGAATATCACGCATTGCTTGTGGAACACGCAAAGCGATATTGCAGAACAAAGCCGTTGTGTCAGGAATGTGTTTTGAAGGATAGTTGTCAGAAGAGAGTATAATAAACTGCTTTTTTACTTGTTCTTCAAGTTCTTTTATTCGATTTGTCAATTTTGCTTACCTTTCATGTATTTCAACATTTTTTTAGAATCCTTTTGAAATTCTTTATCATTAATTACCCCTTTTGCTGCAAGCGTTCCATATATTGTATGAACCTGCGCTTCAAGTATATTTACTTGTATTTTCAGAGATTCAATTTCCTCTTTTCTTGACATTTTATTCATTGTGGACACCTCGTTCAAAATATGTTCTTATGCTGGACTACTATCAAATCTCTTTTTCAGTTGCGGAGCTATTCCCATAACAAATGCGAGACCTAAAAGCAGGAGACCCATGTTAATACTGTGATGTGCTACTCCAACAAGAATACCTAATCCTGCTCCAAACATTCCAAAAATAAATATTTCATATCCTTTCATTATAGTTCACCTTCTTAACACAGAAAGCCCAGCAACTATTTAAATCTTTCTACCAAATAGTATAATTTTCTACTTATTACGGAATATTACCTTATTCATGCAAAGATATATAAACCCAAATCATTTTCTTATGATCATGAGTAAAAAGGTACTGATTGCCACATTGTATAACGCAGAGCCAGTCATCCTTGCGACAACAAGGCTTGGACCAGATAAATTATTCTTGCTGATAGACAAAGAGCCAAGCAAAGAACAAAATGATTCATTAAAACTGATTAATGACTCTTTAGGCAAGGTTATTGAAGTCAAAGCATTCAAAACAGAAGTGTATGATATTGTGAAGATCGCGGAGAAATGTGTTGAATTAATTGATTCTCAATCTTCAGATGACATTATTTATGTGAATATTACTTCTGGAAGAAAAACAAAAGCAATAGGCTTGTTATTTGCCGCTTACGCGCGTCATGATAAGGTCAAGAAGATTGCGTATAATCCTGAAGAAGATAAGATGTCTGTTATTTACTTGCCTCGGCTGAGTTTCAAATTGACTGAAAGCCAGAAGAAAGTGTTGGAATTTGTTGATACTGGAAAATACGCAAGCATTTCTGATTTGAGCCAAAAGATTGATTTTTCGACCGCAATGTTGTATCGAGCAATAGATGAACTCAAAGATATGGATTTACTTGTTACTGATGATGGATTGAAATTGACTGATGCGGGAAAGATTGCGAGGTTGTGATTGAAGTGGATAAAAAAACACTCTTAGACTTAATGAGGTGTGGAGAAGGGCTCACCTTAGAATTTAAAGAAAATATAAGTTCTAATCTGGGAAAAGAAATTTGCGCTTTTGCAAACGCATCTGGTGGAAAAATTATTCTTGGCGTGAAAGATGATGGCTCAATTAAAGGGTGTATATTAAGAGCCTATCCCATTAGATTGACCTCCATGTAATTATTCCACATGCGAGATGCAATAATCCTATGTAAGCATCTGGTCTTTTAGACCAACGAATCAATAACCCTCTAAATCGGTTGAACCAACTATGTGTACGTT
>JACRPI010000017.1 GCA_016214075.1 Candidatus Woesearchaeota archaeon | reverse complement strand
ATTTTTGGATCAGTTCGCATTTTCTTAAACCCATCATCTTCAACGAACCAAGTTTTACAATCACAGCATTGATATTTTTGCTTTTTTCCTAACTTATTTTTTCTATAACCTTTTTTAGAAATATCACTGGATTTACAGTTCAAACATTGAATGTCCATAAAAATCACCAAAACAACCTAAGAATTAACTAATATATATAGATGACGCTAAATAGACAATGTCTCGTAAACATTAGCTTTATACGTGCCTGCTTTTTTGGCGATTTTGTCAGCACTGGCTTTGCCTAATTCTAAAAGTGCTATATATACTTTGGCGGCAGTAGGACTAAGCTCTAAATGCTGAAGCAGAGCAATTTCTTCATTCATAAAAGGAGTAGTTATATACTACTACTTAAATTTATCTATTAGCTAGTTACTATTAAACAATGACAAAAATGTACCTCTTGCCATTAAAAGAGGGGAGAAAAAAATGGATGAAAAACTAATAGAAAAGATAAATAGGTTGAATTGTTTAGATTGTGGATACAAAGTACGCGATCTTGAACGAGATCTTGCAAAGGTACCTTTACCAGAAGCTGCTGCAGTCTTAGCATTAGCTTCCCAAAAATTTTCGGGAAAAAAAGAACTTGGTGGAAATGACTTAGATGAGTACATTGACCGTTATGTGAAATTGCAGTTAGATCAAACTACTGATTTACCTGCTACATATGAGGTATTATATACAAACTTACCTCAAGCAACTTTAGCAGGTGTCGTAGCCTCAGAACAGGCATGGAGAAATTTAAAAGTGTTATTTAGGTTTCACGGTTCTTATTTCGGCGGTGGTTCTTTAAAAGCTCCAACCGGGAAAAAATTGCTGGAGACTGTATTATCTCCCCCAAAATCTGCTGCCTTTAGGACTCCTTACGCTGCTATTGATATTGTTACAGCGGCAACATGGGCTGGTCTTTACGATTCTAAAGACTATCTTCAAGAGCTTGCTGGATGTATCTCCTCCGGCGGATGCTATTCTGATATTGGTCAGCAACGTATATTTAGACATCTAGAGAGCCGACTATCAGAAGCAGTGCAAAACGAGGGTTCCGGGTTTAGAGTCGTCGATGGGAAATTCTGGGGTCAGCTTATATATTACGATGAGAAATGCCTTGGTTTGTATTGTGATGTAACTCCAGATCCATCAGGAAAAGCTCGCTGGATCACTGAAGAGGTGATTGGTAAAGATTGTACCGGTATGCAGAGAAGAATTACTCTCTGGAGTTATGACCCAAAGAGTCCTGAACCAAATATAATCTTTGAAGATCATAAATACAGTAGAGAAGGCACTCTCCCAACTGCGAGAGAGCTATTTGCGCGGTTCGAGAATGTTTAGGGTAGGAAAAATGACTTTAGAGAATTCTCTTCTTTTTACATGTTTTTTTTCAATTTTTTTCATTTTTTTAAAGCTCTCGCTATCCTCTTCAATAAGAATTAAAAAAATAGTTAAATTGTGTCAAGGTCTTTGCCAGGCGAAGTTGAGAAAACTAGTGCGCGTGTTAAGAAGAGAAAAAGAATGAGAAACTGAGCGTTATTTCCTGACCTGCGGATACTGCGGCCTATACTGTTGCTGATACTGCGGATATTGCGCAGGGCGTTGCATTGTTTGTGCTACTGCAGGCGCTGCTTTTTGTTTTATTCCCCACTTCCCTTTGAATTTTTCCCAATATGGCAATAATTTATCTTTGTATTTATGCGCGAGAATGATCGCGATAATCAATAAAAGAAGGAATATTGCAAGACCAATGTATAGCCAATTTGTTTTTGGTTCTTCTACCACCGGCGCCGTTGGACAAGCATCACACGGACCGCCACAATCTTTTCCTCGTTCTCCCTGATTTTGGACGCCGTCATAACAGGTTGGCTCTTCTTCTTCAATAACAGGTTCTTCTTCAGGAGCAACATAGGTGCATCGCTGTCGTGTATCACTCTGATTTCCTTCTTGCGCGCAATCTCCTACATAGTAGCATGTTCTTGTTTGGAAACCATTTTTTTCACAAGCTCCCCAGGATTTACATGTCCATTTATGACTGCAATCTTCTGCTTCATCATCTGTTGAGGAACTAGAAGATTTTCTTCCACCACCATTTGAATCATCATCATCTGAATCACTATCATCGTCGTCATCATCCGAATCGCTATCGTCATCATCGCTTGAACTGTCTGTTGAACTTGAATCACTATCAGAAGAACTTTCTGCTGTTTCCACAGAAGAAGTTGCTGGATCGTCTTCAAAATCAAGCTTTGTAATTCCACCTATGGAAAATGTGTATGTGGTGATTTCAGTAGCGTCAAGAGAAAATGTTAATGTATCTCCTTCTTCTGCGCCTTCTATATCGTCAGATGCCGCGTCAACGAAAAAAAGAGTATCGTATCCATAATATCCATCGCTATCCACAGACGTTGTAAAGGTGAGCTCTTCATAGGTCACCGTTACTGTACTGCCACTTCCTGCATAGCCATAGAACTGATGCCCTACTTCAGGATACGCAACAGCAGCAACACTAAGAAGAAGCAAGGAAAGAATACAGTTTAAAAAAAAAACTGTTTTTCTCATGGGGTTATTTCTCCGTCAGTTGTCACATAAACCCAGTACGCATGGGTTGGAATAAGATTGTAATTATGCGTTAAATCTATTTTCTCAAGGTCTCCTTCTGTTGTGCTAAACACCCATAATGATGCGTAACTTCCGTCAATACTCCAGAAGTAATCAACCAATGGCTCTTCGTTACTTGAAGCAACACCAATAAGATTCCAGCCTTCCTGAACATCAATTGCTGTTGGGGAACGCGCAGAAGCTTCTGCTTCCATAAGCGCATCAAGTGTTTCTTCTATTTCAGATAATTCAAGTGTATACGCACTATTCATGACAAAGATATATGCTCGTCCACCTTGAATGTTTTCCAAGTCACTTGGAATACTTGTGTCGCTGTGCCACACGTTCCAACTTTCTTCTGTGTATGTGTAAATTGAATCCACTGCACTGAGGAAGTCATCACTGAATATGTCTTCAATAGAATCGTCAAGCTCTACTTCTGGCAAGGACACATAGTTCCAGCCTTCTGTAAAGTAAATTGCATCAACAGCATCTTCGCATGTTGTTGAACAACAGGTGTAATCTGCATCAAGCCAGTATCCTGCACACATTTCTGTACTTTCACAGGAATCGCCACCATCTGCAGCGCACATTGCTTCTGTAATTGTTCCTGTCTCTTCTTCCTCTTCGCCCTCTGCGCAATCGCTTGGACAAATGCTTGATTCGCCAGATTCACAGATTTCGTTTCCGCAAATAGCGACGTTGACTGGAAGCCACTGACAACTACTCAGGACAAGAACAACTGCTAAAGTAGAGATCATCAACAATACATTTTTATTCATTGATTGATTTTTTGAATAAAGAGGTATATAAAGATTCCGATGAGAGCGCAGAACTATATGCTTGGTAAGACGTGCCGTATTGTCAATGAGACGAAAAAGACTGTTCTTTCAGAGAAAGCAATATGCTGCGCTTCACTTTGGAGAAAAGCTTCTGGCCTAATGTTTTCTCCACAAAAAGATCTTCTTTTTATTGAACAACAAGAGAAAATCACTCCGTTGCACATGTTTTTTGTTTTTTATCCTATCGATGTTGTGTATTTGGATAAGAGCAGAAAAATTGTTGAAATCAAGGAACATTTTTTGCCGTTTACTTTCTATACTCCAAAGAAAAAGGCGCAGTATGTTTTAGAACTTCATCGTGGAGCGATTCGTGCGTCTAGAACAAATGTCACTGATTCTCTTGTGTTTCAGTAGTCGTTCCTTTTGTCGTTGTCGCGTTCACTACTTCTCCTGTTTCATCTACTGTTTCCACAATCACCGTTTTTTCTGTGGTCACTTCTTTTGTTGTCGGAACAGTAGGTGTCCAGTCTGTCACTTCAAAGAACAGAATGACCATAATAAAGATGACGATGATGAGCGTAAATGTTCGCATACTTGTTTTTTTTGTTTCAGAAGTATAAATAGTTTTTTGAAATACACTATTTCATTAAAAATAGAATGGGGACACGAGGATTTGAACCCCGATTGGCCGCTCTGGAGGCGGCTGTTCTAGCCAGGTTAAACTATGTCCCCTGTTGATTTGCTGAAGTTGCTGTACCTTTTTAAGTATTTCTATTAAATTGAGAATTATTCAATATTTACTGTTATCTCTTGATTTTTTTCATTAATTGAAGTAATGATTTTATGCCCCTTCAACGCTTTTTTTATTTCATCCCACGATTTTGTTTTCCGCGCTTCTTTGAGCTGGCTGAAGATATTTTCTAGCAACGCATATTGTTCATAGATCTTTTCTCCAATCTTCTGATTTTTTTCATAGTCTTCCTTAAATGTCGCGATCTGCTTTTCCTGACTTTGGACCATTACCTGAAATTTTTCTAATGCTCCTTTACTCTTCTTTACTTCTCCTTGTAACTCTTTCTTTTGTACACCCTGCGTCCAGCACTTGTCAAGACCATCCATAAATGAAGAACATACTTCCCCTTTGTATTTTTTTATTGGACAGGGAAATACATCTGTAATGGTGTTGTTTTCTTTGATGAGTATAGCAGTTCCACTTTCTACATCCTGCAAAAGATTCTTCCACGCCGCAAACAACTTTTTTTGTTCTGCCTTTGTCACGCTTTTTTCCTGTGGAGATATTTCCGCACGGGCACACAGCTCTTCTGCATATGTGCCCCCTAACCCAAAATCAAGCGCAAATTTTGCAGCAAGTGTTTCTTTCTCTGACTTTTCCAGCGCTTTTCCAAAATCCGCTTCTCCAAACTTGAACGCGTTATATTCTTGCTTTGGATGAAGATATGTTTCCTTTGGCTTGATAATTCTTCCACTCCATTCCTGCACTTCTAATGGAGAAAGAATTATATTCTGTTCATTGGTCATGATAAAGTTTCCTTTGCTGAACAATTCGATGTATATGAAATAAGTGATTGGGGTGAACTCTGTCTTTGTTGGATCTTTTGTCTCCACAGTTAATTTAAGAATACGTTCTGCCGCAACCTGCTCGACATTTCTTATTCTCGCGTTTTTCAACCATTTTCGCAAGTAGAGGCAATAGCCATCTGGCTTTGTTGGCATCTCTGGTTTTACCGACGAGAGATAAAGACCTGTTGGGAGGAGGATTCTCACCAACTCTTTTCCTTTATTTGGAACGTAGAGCTCAAACAAGAGTTCTTTTTTTGTTCCGTTGACGCGGTCGAACTCCACATACACTTGATTTATTTTTCCATTGAGAATTCTGTCTTTTACTTCTTTTACTAAACGAATCATTTCTATTGCCGCGAGTTGTTGTTTCATGGTTCTTTTTGTTACAAACAATTATATATGTGTTTTGTTATTAGAGCATTGGTTATTTTCATGGAGCAACTTATCCAAATTCAAACAAAACCAACACGAAAACCTGATTGGATTAAAGTGCGGCTTCCTACAGAGAAACAATATTTTGAACTCAAGAACTTACTTCGAAAATCAAACCTCCATACTGTCTGTGAAGAAGCGGCTTGCCCTAATATTTACGAATGTTTTTCACGCAACGTTGCCACATTCATGATCATGGGCGATGTTTGCACACGCTACTGTCATTATTGCCATGTCAAAACTGGAAAACCTGCTGCGCTTGATGCTACTGAACCTGAACATCTTGCTTCTGCGATTGAAAAATTGGGATTGCAGTATGTGGTTATTACCTGCGTGACGCGCGATGATTTGCCTGATGGTGGCGCTCGCCATTTTGTTTCTTGTATATCCGCAATTCGCTCGAAAGTTCCTTCCTGCAAGATTGAGGTTTTGACTTCTGATTTTTCGTATAATGATGACGCGCTTGCTCTTGTTGTTGCTGCACAACCAGATGTGTTTAGTCATAACATTGAAGCTCCTCGACGGGTGTACCGGCAAGTTCGCAAGAAAGGAAAATATGAAGAGAGTTTGCGGTTGCTCCTTAAGGTTAAAGAAATGAATCCTTCGCAGCAGACAAAAAGTGGGTTTATGCTTGGCCTTGGTGAGAGCGAGGAGGAGATTTTAGAAGTAATTGGTGATCTGCGGATGGTTGGCTGCGATTTCTTGACCATTGGACAGTATTTACAGCCAACGCCAAAACATGCGCCTGTTTCTCAGTTTTACCATCCTTCGGAATTTTCTCGATTTGCTTTGATTGGGAAGGAGCTAGGGTTTTCGCATGTCGAAGCTGGGCCGCTTGTTCGGAGTAGTTATAGAGCGGATAGGTTGAAGGAGCATTTGCAAAGATAACACAGACGCGCCAATGTTATTATGCTCGCCTATTGTGGACTTGTCCACAATTCCACAGATTCCTTTTTTAGGAATCTGTGTTATCCCATGCCTAAAGGCATGGGTTTTACGGCTCGCAAACTTTTGTTGGCGCGTCTGTGGAATTAAAAAGTGGGCACGCTGTGGGCAATTCATCCACTGACCTAAAGGTCGTGGTTTTCTTGCCCACTTTTTAATAAAATCAATCACTGTTGCTTTTTCTCTCTCTGTTGAACAAATCACTGATAATTTTGTGAATGTGTACATAACACGGAAACGCCACTTATTTTATGCTCGCCTATCCCATGCCTAAAGGCATGGGTTTTACGGCTCGCAAACTAGTGGTGGCGTTTCCGTGGGATGTAAAATCGGCGCTTGCGGAATCTCGGCGCTACATCCTCGCACTAAAGTGCAAGGTTTTGCGCCGATTTTTCATAATGGTAAAGGGATTAGGAGTGCAGTGACAAGCATTTTTGTAGTGAAAAAACACCGCAAAACATATAAACCATTGTCTATACTCTGTCTATACAATGACATTACGGCAAATAGCGGTCAAAGAACAGCTTATCAAGACAGTGGTGAAGTCAGGCAATGGCGGAGCTGTGTGGGTTCCAAAGACATGGCTCGGACAAGAAGTCGTTGTCATTCTTCCAGAAAAGCCAAAGCGAAACATCAAAGAACAAATACTCCACTTATTAGAACCACACCTTCAAGACATTCTTTCTGTCGCAATTTATGGATCACACGCACGACATGAGGCAACAGAAAATTCAGATATCGATGTGCTGGTTATCACTAAAGATAAACAATTTAAGATATTAACTTTGGATGGAAAAATGGAATTTCTTGTTCTTCCTCTTCAAAAAATGACAGAAGCGATTGAGAAATATCCCGCAATCTACTATCAAATAGTTCAGGAAGCTGAACCACTTATTAATGCCTCAGCTCTTCAGGAGTTAAATACCATACCGCTTCAGAAAAAAAGTATTTTAGCATATCTCAAGGAAACAAAAGAGCACATCAAAAGCAATAAAGAGTTCATAGAATTAGACAAATTAGACGGAAAATATCTTCGCTCTTTCTCTGTACTTTATTCCCTGCTTTTACGACTCAGAGCAGTTTTTATTCTTCACTGCATTTCACGAAATACGCCTTTTTCTAATAAGAAGTTTAAACAATGGCTTGTTGAAGAGGGGATTCATGATTTTCCCTTGCTTTATGTTATATACCAAAAACTACGAGACAATAAAAATGTTGGACAAGTAAACATAAAAATTACAACCGTAGAAAAAATCACACTTATTTTAGAAAGGGAAATGAAGAAATTAGAGGAAAATCTATGACCAATAGGAAAAAAAGACTGAAAAAAGGAATCGAATCTCTTGAAAAACAGATTGACCTTCACGAACAAAAGCTCCATAAAGCAGAAAAAGAAAGCAATTTTGAACTCGCAGGATATTACAAAAAGGAAATTCTCTCTAAAAAACAAGACGCAGAGGAAAAGAAACGATTGCTGGAGAAAGGCGGATAGTCCTTAACAGACATTTCTATCCCTTCGACACTAATCAATAACACTTTTTCGAAAGATATATAAGCACTTCTTGCCTGAAAAAGACCATCGTGGCAAAGCTCTATCACCGCATTATGCGAAGAGTGAAGCACATGCAAAAAAAAGGGGTGCACGTGGGAAAAAAACTTCTTCGTAGATCTCTCGCTCGAGATGTTTCACAAAAAAAATATTCTTCTATTCATAAAAAAAAGAGCACTCGTAACAAAAATTTGATGAAAGTAAAAAAAGTAACTTTAAAAAAAATATCTAAAGATACCTTAGGCTCTGCTAAGCGATTGAGGAGCAAGAGTCGGTCAAGGAGCGCAAAAACAAGATACGAAATCTCTCAAGAACAATTTACCATCACTCCATTACAACTTCTTCGTGAAGATGGAACCACTGCAGGAAAATTCACGCTGCTTTCTGCTGAACAAATAAAATCCATGTATCGCTTCATGGTTCTCTCTCGCGCATTTGACGATGCCGCACTAAAATTACAAAGACAAGGTCGCCTCGGAACTTATGGTTCTGTTCGCGGACAAGAAGCAAGCCAAGTCGGCAGCGCGTTTGCTCTCCAGAAAGAAGACTGGCTTGTTCCCAGTTTTCGAGAAAACGCAAGCTGTATTACCCGCGGCATGCCTATGAAAGGACTCTTTCAATATTGGGGTGGCGATGAGCGCGGTCATGCATATACGGAATCTATGACAACACTTCCTCTTTCTATTCCTATTGCAACACAACTTCTTCATGGTGTTGGGCTTGCTCTTGCGCTTCGTTACAAAGGACAAAAAAATGCAGTCCTTGCCCATGTCGGTGATGGAGGCACAAGCGAAGGAGATTTTCACGAAGCATTGAATTTCGCAGGAGTTTTCAAAGCACCAATTGTTTTTCTCGTTCAGAATAATCAATGGGCAATCTCTGTGCCAAGAAAAAAACAAACTGCCGCAACAACAATTGCACAAAAAGCGATCGCATACGGGTTTACTGGTGTGCAAGTTGATGGCAATGATATTTTTGCTGTTTATGGTGCAGTCTCTGCTGCTCTTGAAAAAGCGCGATCCGGAGCTGGACCAACCCTTATTGAATGCGTCACGTATAGAATCAGCGACCACACTACTGCCGACGATGCAAAACGATATCGAAATCAAGAGGAAGTTGATGCATGGGTAAAAAAAGATCCTCTTGATCGATTGAAGAAATATATGCTTCAACAAAAAATGTGGGACGCGAAAAAAGAAGAATTATTGCAACAAGAAGCCGCAACGCTTGTGAGCGCACACGTTCGTTCCTACGAAGAAGAACCTGCTTCTGATCCCAAAGATATGTTTGCGTTTACTTTTGCATCCATGACACCCCAATTACTCGAACAATACCAGTCATTTCTTGATGTGAGTGGAAAGAAACGAGATCCAAATATCCTTGAAAAAGTTGAAGGAGGATTTCCCTAATGGCAATTATGACCCTCCTTGAAGCAATTCGTTCTGCACTTGATTACGAATTAGGTAGAGATCCTAATGTTCTCGTCTTTGGCGAAGATGTTGGCTTTAATGGAGGTGTTTTCCGCGTCACTGAAGGACTTCAGAAAAAATATGGTGAGAAAAGAGTTTTTGATACTCCTCTTGCAGAATCTGCTATTGTTGGTATTTCTATAGGTATGTCTATTAATGGCCTAAAACCCATTGGAGAAATTCAGTTTGATGGATTTACCTATCCTGCATTTGATCAACTTATTTCTCACGCATCTCGAATGCGCACACGGTCAAGAGGGAAATTTAATTGTCCGCTCGTTGTTCGCGCACCGTATGCTGGAGGTGTTCATGCTCCTGAACATCACAGCGAGAGTCCTGAGGTATTTTATGCGCATGTCCCTGGATTAAAAGTTGTTGTACCTAGCACTCCTGCTGACGCAAAAGGTTTATTGCTCAGCGCAATTCGTGATCCTGACCCTGTGATTTTTTTTGAACCAAAGAAATTGTATAGAACTGCAAAAGGAGAAGTTCCTGACGGTGATTATACTGTTCCTATTGGCAAAGCACGCCTTGTCAAAGAAGGAAAAGACATGAGCATCATTACGTGGGGCGTTATGGTCAGCGTGTGTGAAGAAGCTGCACGACAACTTGCACAAACAGGCGTTGATGTGGAAATTATTGACTTGCGCACTATTGCTCCTTATGATGTTGCTACAGTTCTTGCCACTGCACAAAAAACAGGACGTGTGATGATTGTCCACGAAGCGCCACGGACCTGTGGCTTTAGCACAGAGATCGCTGCACAGATTAGTGAGAAGGCGTTATATTATTTGAAAGCACCTATTCTTCGCGTGACTGGGTATGATACACTCATGCCTCTCTACAAAATGGAAAATTTTTATTTGCCGAATATAGAGAAGATTCTGTTTACTGCAAAAAAATTGATGGAGCACTGAGCACATGGCATATCAATTTCGCTTTCCCGATGTTGGTGAAGGAATTGCAGAAGGAGTTCTCGTGAAATGGAAAGTAAAGACAGGCGATGTCATTAAAGAAGACGCTGCACTTGCTGATGTCGAAACTGCAAAAGCACTTGTAGAAATTCCTTCTCCTCGTGCTGGAACTGTTTTGCAACTTCATGCTGCAGAAGGACAAACGATTCATGTTGGTGATGTTCTTGTGACCATTGGTGAAGCTGGAGAGAAAGTTGCATCTATTCCTGTTACCGCTGCACCACAAAAAATAGAACTTGCAAAACCTGAACCTGTTGTGCAGAAAATAGCGCAACCATCTGGTGTTCTTGCGCTCCCTGCTGCACGACAAAAAGCAACAGAGTTAGGTGTTGATCTTTCGACCATTAAAGGAACTGGAAAAGATGGCATGATTATTGTTGCTGATGTTGAAGCTACTGCGAAAGGTGCTGTTGTTCAAGAAGTGAAATCTGTACAACCCCCTTCTGGACCGAGTGTTGGGTTTGATAAATCTGGCAGAATTATGAGTGTCCCACTAACAGCTGTTCGCAAAGCAATCGCAGACTCCATGACGCTTTCCAAACAGACTATTCCACAAGTGACCCATATTGATGAAGCAGATGTCACTGCACTTGAAGCATTACGACAAAAGAAAAAAGAATATGCCGAGAATAAAGGGATTCACTTAACCATGCTTCCTGTCCTTATGAAAGCAACTGTCGCAAGCTTGAAAACATATCCTTATCTTAATGCGGTATTTGATGCTCCGAAGCAAATGATCCACATTCGCGAATATTACAACTTTGGATTTGCAGTTAATACTCCTCAAGGTCTTTTTGTTCCTGTCATCAAAGGCGTTGATACCAGAAGCATTCTTGATATTGCAAAAAAATTGGAAATCCTCGCAACACATTGTCGTGATCGGGACATTAAGCCTGAAGACATGAGCGGCGCTTCGTTTACGTTCACTAATATTGGTTCGTATGGAGGAATTGCTGCAACGCCCATTATTCCTCCAGGAACGTGCGCTATTTTAGGGATTTATCGCATGCGAGAAAAACCAGTTGTTAAAGATGGAGTGATTGTTGTTCGGAAAATAATGCCGTTATCGATCACATTTGATCATCGCGTTGTTGATGGCGCAATTGCTGCGCAGTTTTTGAGCGATCTTATTAAACATCTGGAAGATCCAGAGTTATATTTTGTTGATGTTTGAGGTGGGACTATGGCAAAGAAAAAAGCTATTCGGAAATTCGTGAAAAGAACGATCAAAAAAGTAAAAAGATTTGTTACAAAAGCAATGAAAAGACCTAGCAAGGCAAAACGAGTTTCTAAGAAGATTAAAAAAATTGTGAAAAAACGTGTAGTAAAAAGAGTTGTCAAGAAACATGTAGTGAGAAAAACAAAAAAAGTTGTTCGTGCAATAAAAAAACAGACTCGAGCACTTGTGCTTAAGAAACCTATGACTCAAGCTTTAGTGGTGTATAAACCTGCGCATAAAAAAATGCTTACTGGTATTCGTGCTGTTGAGAATACAACACGCGACTTCATTAATTGGCTTGCTGTCTTTAAGACAGAATATGGAATTCCTGCTGAAGCGTATGAGACGTTGCATGAGAAGATGGATGAATTTTCCACAAAAGTCGGCGCAATTACTTGCGATGTTGTTGGCACTATTGATACAAGTAAGATTAGAATTGCTGCGAATACGTTACGAGATACAAAGGCATGGCTTGCAGTTTTTGCACGAGAATATGATCTTGCTCCTGAAGCAGTTTGTGTTCTTTTTTTATTTTATTTTTTTTACTATTCCTTTTTCTGCATCGACTTCGACAATATCCCCATCTTTGAATGCTTTTGTTGCGATTTTGGTGCCAATGATGCAAGGAATTTTCATTTCTCGACTGATAACTGACGCATGACTTAAGATGCCCCCTTCTTCTGTCACAATCGCTTTTATATTCTTTAAATAAGGAACAATATCGGGCGTTGTCGTGTGGATGACAAGAATTTCTGCTTTCTGAATGCTTGACCACTGTTCACGTTTTGTAATAAGCGTCACCTTTCCCTGCACAACTCCTTTGAACGCAGGAGTTCCTGTTATTATTCCTCCTGTATGATTTGGTAATTTGAGATGATTGAGAGATTTTAGCGCGTCATCACCTTGAATAATAAGATTCTCATCTGAACCAAAAGTCATGTACGTAAACCCAATTTTACGTTGTTCAATAAGCTTTTTGTCTGCTGATCTTTCACTTTTGAGCAAAGAGACAACTTCTTCTGGAAGCAAATAGACAACATCTTGATACTTTTCCAGAGACAGATGGATTGCTATTTCTTTGAACAAAGGAATGAGATAATAAGTTGATTGGCTGAATCGTTCTGTTCTCCATGTTCTGAAATACACAGCCTCATTTGTTGTTTTGAAAAGTAATTGTACAAAATAATTATCTTTCCATGCGTCTAGAACAACTGCGAAATTACTTTCTTTTTTCTTTGTTTCTTGTTCAAGAGAAGCAAGCTCTTTTTCTGGATCTTTACATTCTTCTATCTTTTTAAAATAATACTCTTCATCAAAAAACTCCAAGAACATATCCTTTTGCTTGAGAAATGAGAATCTTTCGATGTGTTTTTGCATATCTTCTTTCATTTTGTTCTTGTCTTTGTGTTTGTTATACTTCTGTGCGAGAGTTAAGAGCGACTTTCTTTCCTCAATTACTTCACTCTCTTTGACAGAAGTCATAATCACATCATACCACTCTTCTGCTTTCTCAGGATACTTTTCTTTAATTACTTTGAGACATTCTTCAGAAAGCAGTGGTTCAAGAGCGAGCGGGAGATAAATTGCTGGAGTGTATGCAAGCAATTGTTCGACATATTTCTCGTATTCTTGAATAAGTATTGAGTTTTTTTCATCTGAGAAATCTTTTTTTGCTAACGCACGCCAGGTGCTTATATCTTTTTCATTATGTGTGTACATCTCCTTCATAAAGTGTAGAATAAATTCTGGATTTTTCTGGAATTTTTCCCAAAGTTTTTTTCTAAATGTTTCCAAATCTGCTTTCTTTGTGACGACATGATCTGCAATCTGACCGGAGACAGGAATATAGCATGGAAATTCTTTTGTTGCACGACATGTTGATCCATGATAGAAAAAATAAATTAAAAGAGCAGGTCTTTTTCTCACATGCCAGAAATGCCATTCTATTGTTGAAAGATCTTGCACATTGTGCTTTTCCATGTTATTTAACCGTCACACTCTTTGCCAAATTTCTTGGTTTGTCGATTTCTAAGCCTCGTAATTTTGCAATGTAATAACTCAGAAGATGTCCTATGATGCAACTATAAATCGCAAACTCCGCATCGTCACTTTTTGGCACAAGAATTTCTGTATATTGCGACTCCAGTTGCTCATTGGTAATTGCAATCACTGCTGCTCCGCGCGCTTCAACTTCTTTTGTCGAAGAAAGCATTTCTGGATTTTTGTTTGGAATTAACACAATAACAAGAGTACCTTGCTCAATGAGTGCGATTGTCCCATGCTTTAATTCTCCTGCCATCATCCCTTCTGCATGGATGTAGGAAATTTCTTTCAATTTTAACGCGATTTCTCGTGCCATTGGATAAGAAATTGTTTTTCCAAGCACAAAAATATCTTTTTGCGTTTGTATTTTTTTCGCAAGCTGTTTTATCTGCTCTTCATTGTGATCAATCGTCTGCTCTATTCTTTCTGGAATTTTGTCCAACTGCATACTATTATGTCCAAGCTCATGCGCAAGCTTGAGAAGGAGAATTACTTGATTCGTATATGCTTTTGTCGAAGCAACACAGACTTCCTGCCCTGCAAGCACTTCCAATGAAATATCACTCCATCGTTGAATAGTGGAGTATGGAACATTTACAATTGATGCAATTTTTGCGCCTGCTGCTTTTGCATTCTTCAGAGGAATAATGACGTCCATTGTTTCTCCACTCTGTGAGATTGCGATGACTAACGTGTCTTTATCAAAACGAACAAATGTTTCAATTTCTGACGCAATGTTTGCGCGCGCATTATAGCCAATTCTATTCAAAAGGATACAACCAATGAGCGCCGCATGATAACTTGTTCCTGATGCAACGAAGACTATCTTTTTGTAGTCCTTCATTAATGCAACGAATTTTTCGAGCTGTGCTTTCTGCGTTGTCGTGAAAGAGTTAAGAAGTCGGCGAGCAACTGCAGGCTGCTCTTTGATTTCTTTAATCATATAATGCTCAAACTGCTGCTTTTCTTCTTCTGTTTCTTCTGTTGTCCACTCGAATGTTTGGATATTTTTCTCTATTTCTTTTCCATCTTTATTGTAAAATTGGTATTTTTCTGCAGTGATTATCGCAAACTCATTATCTTCAAAAAATATTGCTTTGTCTGTTTCATCACTAAACGCGTAAATGTCTGATCCTAACGTAAAGCCATCTTTTCTTATGCCTAACGCGAGCGGAGAATCTTTCTTTACTGCATAGAGAACGTCTTTTTCTTTTTCAATAATCAGAATTGCGTATGTTCCTTTTACTTCTTCCATTAAAAGTTGAATTGCCTCTTTCATAGATTTTCCAGCGTGAAGCTTTTCTTCAAGGAAATGCGGAATGACTTCTGAATCTGTTTGCGACAGAAATATTACTCCTTTCTTCTGAAGCGCTGCTTTTATTTCCTGATAATTTTCAATAATGCCATTATGACAAACAAATAAATGCACGTCATTGTTGAAATGCGGATGCGCGTTGAGCTGCGTTACTCCACCATGCGTTGCCCAACGAGTATGCGCAATTGCAAGCGTTGTTTCATAATCTTTCTCCATGTTCTGCAACAAGCCCGCAATACTTCCCACTTGCTTTTTTATATTTCCTTCTTTTGTGACAAAACCTACAGAATCATAACCTCGGTATTCTAAACGCTGAAGCGCTTTCAATACTTTATTCCTTACTGAAAACTTTTTCTTTTCAATGACTCCAACAATCCCGCACATGTTCTTCCCTTCCTTATTCTTATTTTGTTTTTTTGGTCTTTTTCATCACTGAATTTTGACTTCTTATCACTTACAAAACTTACAACTTTTTCATATGATCTAATTTTAAATGCCTTAAACTACTCACAATATGATCTACACTTGTTTCCTGTAATTTCTTTTTTGGAAACGTGTTCGTTACTGCAATGCACTTTGCTCCTGCTGTTTTCGCAGAAGTAATTCCATGAATCGTGTCTTCAATGACTAAACACTGATTTGCTTTGACATGCAACTTCTCTGCGATTTTTAGGTATGGTTCAGGGTATGGCTTCGCAAGCGTGACATCTTCCGCAGTCACAATCGCGTCGAACAAATATTTTATGTCAAATTGTTTCAAAACCATACTGACACTCTGCTTTGGAGATGACGTGACAAGCCCTACTTTGAACTTTGATTTGCACTGTTTTGCTAAGTTCTTAAAGCCAGGGTACATTTTCATTTTTGTTTTCATAAGCTTACTAAATATTTCCATCTTTTTTTGAAGAAGAATGTCTGGATTATCTTTAATGTCAAACACTTTGCAATAATGTTCCATCGCTTCTTTGTCCCGCAATCCTTTGACATGCGCAATCACTTCTGGTGTTATTTTTGCGTTATATCCCTTAAGAACTTTTCTTTCACTGTATTCATGTATTGGTTCAGAATCCACTATTACTCCATCCATGTCAAACACTACACCTTTTATCATGGCATCCACCCCGTCACTGCATCCCTGTCGTTTCTGTTCTTTTTTCTTCATATCTGAAAAAATATAAAATGTATATAATAATACTTATGAAAGCATATTCTTGTTGTTGTTTCTGTTTGTTATTGTTCTATTCATCCCCTAATTTTTGTCTTTTTTCACAATTTCTCCTGGAAGCGTTGCTGTGTTTGGCCAAAGCTTTCTTCCTGGATATATGGAAGTATGAATTCCTGTATGCACATTGTCTCCGATAATTGTGCCTAACTTTCTTCTTCCTGAATCAATGAGCTTTCCATTCACTTCTGATTTAATGCCACTATCATCATGCCGCAAGTTTGCAACAATTGTTCCTGCGCCAAAATTCACGTGATCTCCTATAACTGAATCACCGAGATACGAAAGATGACCAATACTTGTGCTGTCCCCCACAATGCTATTTTTTACTTCGACCGCGTTGCCAATTTTCACACTATTTCCCAAGGTTGTATCTGGACGAATATAACAGTTTGGCCCTATTCGACAATTTTCTCCAATCATAACTGGACCTTCAATGTATGTTCCTGACTTGAGGATTGTTCCTTTTCCTATTTCTACTGTGCCATGAATCGTAACTCCTTGCTCAATTTTTCCTTCATTTTTGAATTTGATTTGACTAAGAAGTTTTTTATTTGCATCAAGGATATGCCATGGATAGGTGATTGGCTGCCAGTATTGCGCTTTTACAACCACAAAAGGTGCTTCCTTTGCCCACGCAGTCACTGCATCTGTTAACTCATACTCTCCACGCTTGGATTTTTTTACTTTTTTGAGATACTCGAAAATTTCGTGGCTGAGCATGTAACATGCGGTGTTCACGAGTTTTGATTTTGGTTTTGCAGGCTTTTCTTCTATTTCCACGAGCTGCCCTTTTTCGTTTATGGTGACAACGCCATACCATTCTGGATGCTCGACTTCTTGCACAAGCACTGCTCTGTTTTGTTTACAAAGCAGGTCGATATCGCGCTTGTCAAAATAATCATCGCCGACTGTTACGAGAAAATGCGCTTTGCCTACTGCTTCTTCTGCCTGCAAGAGCGCATGGCCTGTTCCTTTTGTTTCTTTTTGATCTACATACGTGAGCTTCATGCTTTTATAATTGGAACCATACATTTCTTGAATCATTTCTTTTTTGTAATTTACTACTAAAATGACTTCTTTGACTTTTCCTTCCAGCGCATCAAGGATATGCGAGAGAATTCTCTGATTCGCAATTTTCAACAATGCTTTTGGTTTTGTTGCTGTTAGCGGAAATGTTCTTGTGCTTTTTCCTGCAACCAACACCACTGCTTTATCGACCATTTTTTTCCTCTCTAGCTCTTTTGTTCTTTTGTTGTTTTATTCTTTTATTCCTACTTCTTTCTGAAGCGCGTTTTTTATTTTTTCCGCAATCTTTTCCATCTGCGTTTTCTCTTTTCCTTCAATCATAATACGACATTTGTTTTCTGTTCCTGAATATCGCACAAGAATTCTTCCTGCGTCTGTAAGCGCTTTTTTGCCTTCTTGTATCGCTGCGGTGACCTGTGGCATTTCTTCCAATGGTTTCTTTTTGGAAACTGGAACGTTGACTAAGATTTGCGGGAATGATGTCATACACGCCGCAAGCTCGCTGAGCGGTTTTTTCGCTTGCACCATCATACTGAGAATTTGAAGTCCTGCAAGCGTGCCATCTCCTGTAGTAGTATATTTCCCAAAAATAATATGACCTGCCTGCTCACCACCTAACGTATAGCCATTCTTATGCATTTCTTCAATCACATAACGATCTCCCACTTGGGTGCGGATGACGTTGATTCCTTCTCTCTTCATCGCTTCGTCAAAACCCGCGTTTGCCATGACTGTAGTAACCACTGTGTCTTTTTCGAGCTTTCCTTTATTTTTGAAATGAATCGCCGCGATCGCAAGAGTATGGTCTCCATCCACTACGTTTCCTTTTTCATCTATTAGGACAACGCGGTCCGCATCACCATCAAGCGCGATGCCTACTTGTGCTTTATTTTCAAGAACAGTTTTTCGAAGCATTTCTGGATAGAGCGCACCACAATTATTGTTGATGTTTAAGCCGTCTGGTGTCGCGTTGATCAAAATGACTTCCGCGCCAAGCTCTTGGAAGATTAATGGCGCTACTTTGTACGCTGCGCCATTCGCGCAGTCAAGGACAATTTTGTAGCCTTTCAATGAACGATTCTTAATCGAATGCTTGACAAATTCCACGTAGCGTCCTCTCGCGTCTTCGATCTTGTGCGCTTTGCCTAAGTGTGCGACTGGTTTGTCCAAAGGAATTTTGTTTTCAAAAATTATTTTTTCTATTTCTTCTTCTACTGCATCCGGAAGTTTGTACCCATCTTTTGAAAAGAATTTGATTCCATTATCCTCAATAGGATTATGCGACGCGGTAATCATCACTCCCGCGTCTGCCGCGAATGATTTGACCAGATGCGCTAGCGCAGGGGTTGGCATTGGTCCAATCTGATAGACATCAACACCCATAGAACAAAGACCTGAAGTGAGTGCATACTCAAAGATATAGCCGCTGACTCTTGTGTCTTTTGCGATGATCACTTTATGGCGCTTATGATTTGATTTCGCAAAGATACATGCCGCTGCCTGCCCTAATCGTAGAATTGTTTCTGGAATCATTGGGGGAACGTTTACTTTTCCTCGGATCCCATCTGTCCCAAAGAGTTTTCGCACCATCTCTTTTGGTGAGTTTAGGGTCATTTATATACTTAGTGGAAGAAAAATCGCCACGTTTTTGTGATAATTTTTTTGATAAAGGATAATGAAGTCTCACTTTTGGAAGTACTTTTCTGTGTGATTGTAGAGGTTTTCTATCATTCTCCGCAATTGGGGCTCCATTCGTAAAGAAAAAAGTTCTTGCCTTTTGTGGAAGCCTGCGTAGATCACTTCATCATTTGCTTTGAGGATTTCTTCTATATCAAGAGATCCAACAGCTTTTGCTGTAAAATCATAGAATTCAAACCGCATTTCGGGATCTTTGTAGCCGATGTCTTTTCCGACTGCAGTATTCATGCCCACATAGACTATTTCACTGATGCCTAAGTGTACCTCTTCCCAGCTCTCTCTTTTTGCGCAACTTTCTGCTTTTTGCTCTATTGTTTCTCCTTGATCTTGCTCTTCTATCCTTCCTCCCACAATGGTATGCAGATATTCTCCTGTATTGTCTTTGAAATTTCTTGTTTTGATAAGAAGGATTTCAAAATTATCATCTCTTTTGTTGTACCTGTAAATGATGGCACCTGAACATCTTCGTATTTTTTCTTCCATATATTTTGTTTTCATTTGAAGTTTACAAATATTTTGGTTGTGACAGAAGAGTGTTTAGGCATTGCAATGGGCATTGTAAACATTGCAATGCATTGCAACAGCCATTGCAATGAGGACAATGCATTGCAATGGGCATTGCACTGCATTTTTCGCAAAAAATGCCCATTTTGCAGTGCTTTTTTACGAAAAAATAGAGAAAAAAGACAATACAAAAGAAGAAAGTGAGAATAGATAATGCAAAAAGACAATGAAAAGAACAAAAAGAGAAGAAAACGAGGTTCTCGACGGCATTTTAGGCATTGCAATGGGCATTGGAGGCATTGCAATGCCATTATACTCATTGTATTGCGAACATTGCAAACATTGGGAATGTTGCAAATGTGGAGAATGTGATGGGATAGGATCTCACAAAAAGCTTTATTAACCCAAATGTTATGATAAAGTTATGCTCCCTAAAGAAATGCAAGACTGTCTTCGCGTAGATCTTCTTAAGGTTTTTCGTATGCTTCTAAAAGAAGGGAGGACATACAGCTTAAATCCTAATAAATTAAACGAGCTTGCAGCAGAGATTGCCCAATATTACCACTCGCATAAACGTAATCTTATCACAGAAGAAAGGGCAGTAATTAAAACGAAATTACGTGGGCTTGTTTCACGTTTAAGCAGGATGGATAAACTTCACTTTAATGATAGCGATGGTGAATGGGTTAGAGTCTATTCTTTTAACCCGAAGGATGAAAAAACAATAGATAAATGTACAGTACGCTTTTACCTTAATCTAAAATTTGAACACCTAATAAATCTTATTCAGCTGGTCATATTTTATTTACAACTTCCACCAAATCAAAGCGCCCCACTTATGTTTAAATTTCCACACCCTAATAATCCGTTAGAAAGGTATTTGCGTGGCCCTGAGAAAATCATTCTTTATGTTTGTCCTGACAATGACCTTGTTACAAGACTTGAAGCGAAAATAAAATCATTCCCTGAGGACCATTTTTTTGATGCAATTCCATTATTTACCCGTAAAGTCAAAAGAGGGGTAGGTATGTCATACGATCCAAAAGAGGAAAGCAAACTTATTACCTTCCTAAGAAGAGTGAAACAAACAGATGATATTTACCTATCGTATGGACAATATATGTCGTATTGCATAGCACGATCACTTCAGGTTGCAGTAATTAGAAATACAAGATTAACACAACGAGATCAACTTAATTTTTCTATTTTAACAGACCAGCAACGAGGTAAGATATATGAAGAAACTCTTCAATTTGTCATTGCACGGGCAAGTGAAGATTTATCTCTTTGAGATTAAAGTACATGTACATTATACATTTTCTTAATCTTCTCTTTATTCGTCACAGAAAAAAGCTTGACTCCTGAAGGTAAGGTGGATTCTTCCACAACCCCTTTCTTTTTCAAAGAATTCATATTGACTCGGATTGTATTGATACTGTGACCAGTTAATTGGCTGACTTTTGTATACGTCATTGGATCTGCTTCACTCATTAACAGATTCAGGAGCTTTTGCTCAGGATTAGTAATCTGCGAAGCCCACGCAATAGAAGGCGCTTCTGTTTGCTGATGATATTGAAGTTGAGTTGGTTGAGAAACAGGTTGTTGTATAGGTTGTTCTTCAAAATTATCTTCCTGCTGTTGCATTGATGCAAGCGTCTGCTCTACTGCTTCTTTATGTTTATTATGCTCTTCAGTCATTGTCGCAAGAAGTTCATCATATACATCGCTTTTCACTGTTTTTTTTATATTTGTTTGAAGCGCCTGCACATCAAGATTGAGCTGTTGGAGCACACGCTGCGCAATCGCATCATGATCTATTTCCTTTTCAATAACCTGCACTGCTTGCTTTTCACTTGCTTTTTTATGCGTTTTTTCCAGCTGATCATAGACTTGATTGAAATGCTGATCATATTGTTTTGTGGTTTGCTCTACTGCTTTCTGGATTTCTCCGATCTGCTTTTCCTGTTTTTGGATGGATTTGTGAAGATAGGTAATCCAGCTGTTCATCTGCTGTATTTCTCCTTTTGTTCCCTCCTTATGATCAGTATGCTGATTATGGAGCGAAAGATGATTCTGATGCAGATATTTCAGCCACTCTTTTTGTTTGTTTATTTCCGCAGTAACTGTAGAAAGATGCGCATGGAATGTTGAGAATTGATTCTGAACACTAGAAAACGCATCACTCACATGATTGTGCATTGCATGGATACGTTTATTTGCAAGTTGTGTGTCTTTTGTTTTGAATATGTCTAATATCCCCATCCCAGGAATCTTAAGAATTTTGAGATATATAAAGGTTTCTTCAGTTGTGTTTTTTCGCTCTGTATTCGCCAGTTAACGCAGAATATACTCTTTAATCTATTATGAGAATTTACGTTATAATCTAAAAATAATTGAAGATACTATCTGCAATGAATGGCGATTTGCGGTGTTGCTGATGCGTGTGTTTGCGATGCTCCATTACGTCGTGATTATTTTAATCTTATGCCCCATTTCTTTTGCTTCTTCAAAGCACACATCAAATATTTCGCATTCAAGGTTTTCTTGTATTTTTGCTTTGTGATAACCTCGTTTTTTTAATCGTACTTGTAGCTTTTTCAAGCTTGTTTTGGTGACCACGCAGATATCTACATGTTTTGGGCTGACATAATGCGCAAGATGGGAATCTATTATCAATGAAATCCCTTTCTTTCTCGCTTCTTTGATGATTTGGACAAGGACTTTGCTGAGCTTTTTTATATCGATAATCGCTGCTTTTCGCTTTTTATCATAGCCTTCTTTCAACTTATTATGTTTGATGACATCATTGACATCGATGTACACTGCGCGCTGCTTTTCCGCGATCTTCTTTGCAGTCGTTGTCTTGCCTGTTCCTGGTGTTCCTGTGACTATAGTTATAGTTGTTTTCTTTGTTTTTGTTTGTTTTCCTTTTTTTATCTTCTTCATTGATACACCTTTTGGAAGACTTCTATGAAAATGTTTTGTGGCACTTGAATTCCCGCATTGACAAAGGCATTCGCTAACTGTGTTGCCGCTTGTCTTTGCTCTTCTGTCTTTTTGCTGAGCTGGATGTTGAGAAGTTCTTTTAAAGTGAACGAGTTCATATAGCCATCGTTTATTTTGAGCGTTACTTCTTTCTTGCCACTGGTGATTTTGAGTTTTTCTGGATCTCCCACTATTTTTCCGTTTTGCAAGAGCCATTTTTTTTGGATGAGTGGGTCTTTGGTAAACCCTTGCTGCGAAAGTGTCCACTCCATCAATGCTTGGATGATCGCTTTTAGATCCGCGTTTTCTATGTTCTTGTTTTCTTCTTTGCAAAATGTTTCAAATACTGTATTGTTGGTTTTATTCAGGATGTATACTTTGCCTAAATATTGAACAACTTTTTGCCTCGCTGTTTTGTCTTTCCAGACACTTTTGACTAAATAGGCGTACTCCAATCCTTTGATCTTCTTTATTCGAATGAACATAGTGCCTAGTTTGGAAGAAGAAGTATTTAATTGTTTATCTCTTTTTGTCTATTGTTTGTAATGCACCTACTGCAAAGAGTGTTGTAAGCACTTCATGACCTTGTTGCCAATATGTTTTCTGATTGTGAACTGGCTCCCATGACCACAATCCATTATTTAGTCTTGTTCTGAGAAGATACTCCTTTGCTTGCTCTGCTGTTTTTCTTACTCCTCTTTCTGCTGCTGCTGTTCCTATCCATGCTGCTTCCAACGTATTTCTTATTGTTGCCTGTTCTAGAAACTTATCAAGAGACGCTTCTGCATTTCTTTCTAAGAATGTTTGGTCATATGCATTTATTTCTGCTGCTCTCGCTGCAAAATATGCTCTCCCATAAGGATAATATGTTGTTGCTTCTGGCATATTTGCTATATTCATTATTTGTTTATTGAGTGTTTGTTGAAGATGATATCCTATGTCATCACGCAGTCCTGCTCTTGCATAAAATAACGCAACCGCGCTTGTCACGACAGGATCTGGCACTTCACTCAACATGAAATCTCCAAACCACGTTCTTATTCCTTCTGGATGCAGCAGTTCTCTAAATTGTTCTTTATTCTTTGTTGGAATCATTTTTGCTGGAATAGAAAGCCCTGCTTGTTCCGCTAATGCGAAAACAACAAGAGGAAGCGCAGTCGTATCTGCATCTGGAGGAAATGGAGGAAGCCCTGGCACAGAACGAGGCGCGTTATATCTCCAACGACAATATCCTTCTTCAGTTTCTATGACTGTTTCTTCAAAATAAGGAAAACATCGTTGAAGAGAGGTTGTATCTTTCGTTATTTTATACAACTCAAGCGCAACAAGCGCTGTATCAAACACAGTATCTCTTTGTTCAACAATACCTTCACTACTTCTTCCCTCTATGAAGAACTTTCCAGTAAAGGAAGCGCCAATTTCTCTTACTGTTTCTTCAATAGTCTTCTCTGTCATTTTCTTCACGAAGGCGTTGTTATCATATATTCAATCATTCTTTCTAATTGCGTTCCTTCTCTTATGCTTCGTATGTTTTGTAGAGTTCTCTGTTTTCTTCTCATTACCTCTTCCCTGACACAATCTATACCCCAACGATAGACTGAGGTCTGTCTCTCTACATCTAAACCCACTGGTTTTCCTGTAATTTCTGGAGCAGAAACATCGCGCAAATCATCAAAGAGCTGATACGCAACCGCGATATCTTCTCCTACTGCTCTTAAAAGAGCTTTCTCTCCTTGATCACCGCGTAAAAGAACTGCTGGAAGCTGAAACGCAACTTCCATAAGCTTATTCTTTTTTCGCATTGATTCCCAAAGCGCGGCATCTGTTTTTTCTTCTTGCAAATCTATTTCCTGCCCAACATACAAATCTCGCAATGTTTCATAAAGAAGTTTTTCAACATCTCTCTCTTGTCTGTGTTCTCTTGCATTTTCTGCGATAAGATATCTTCCTTCATTTTCAAGCGCAACCGCCGCAAGAATTGCTACATCTTGTCCATACTGTACCCATGTTGCTGGCTTTGCCTTTCTTTGTTCTGCATTATCCATACAGGGAAGATCATCAAAAATCAATGAGGCATGATGAATACATTCTAAACCAACAACACCCCTAAGAAAATTATCTTGTCGACCACCAAGCATTTCATACACTTCAAGAGCAAGAACACTTCTGTATCTATGTCCTTCTGGATATATTGTGTAGAGCGCCGCTTGTTCATGTTTTCTTGAGGAAGAAAAGAATTGAGATAAATATTTCTCGATACCCTGATTTATTTTTCTTTTCTGACTTTCTATATACCTTCCTATCTCTTCCATTATAGGAAGGAGTCTGTTTTGCTTTAAAAAATTGATTTATTTCTTTCTGTATCTTGCGATAATAAAATCTGCAACGAGATAAGAAATAATCGAAACCATAACTACTACTAAGAATAACCACACAAGGTTTTGTTCTGTTGCAATCGTTTGTGTAGATGCTGCTAGTGTATCTTGCGCTAAAGAAGTTGATTCAAATGCAACACTGTCTACAGCCTGTTCTGCTGATTGCTTTAATGCAAACGTACTTTCTTCTGCAATTACTTGCATACTTGGTGCTGTTGTATAATATTGGAACGCTGTTGCCATGGCTCCCACAAGAATACTTACTGGCAGGATTTTCTTGAGTTTTTGGATAATGGATTCTGTTGGCTGCTCTTGCGCAATAATGACTAACTTATTTGCCAACGCATAATGCTTGATTTCTTTTCCTTTCTTGGAATAATGATACTCATCTGCTTTGATCAGCTTTGCTTGTTCTAAGTTGGTGAGATTATAATGAATTGTTGATAATGGGAGGCTAAGCTCTTTCGCCAAATCTGTCGCGGTGTATTCTTTTTTTCCAAGAAGTTCAAGAATCCTTCTTGCTGTTTTGTTGCCGATGAGTTCTCCGAGCTTTTTAGACTTTTCATCGGACAGATTGACTAAGAGGAAGGAATTTTCTGGCATATTGTGAAGATGCTTTATGTTGCATATATAGTTTGCGATAGGTGCGAATGGGATTGGAGTTAAAGAGAAAAGAAGAAAAAATAATTTACCTCATTCATTCAAAAGTTTATTCTGTACTGGACTGTACTTGAAGCAGCACCTTTTGCTGTTGTCGCAAGATGGAGTTCCATCCACTGCTTTCCTTTCTCTGCAAGATCATAGCGCAGAAGCGCGCCATACGCTGTTGATTCTGAAGAGAGCAGATTTCCTTCTACATCCAGACCAACACGAAGCTGTGGTGTCGCTTGATAGCCAACCGTCATGCCAGTAACGACAGCATTTAGATTTATGTTTCCAGCGTAGGAGAAAGTTATTGGAACCTGTGCTCTTGCGTCCAAAGTCCATTTTCCTGTTTCTTCAGTCACATAGACTGTTGGCACTCCTGTTGCTGCTTCTGTACTTATCGCACCTTGCACCATTGGAAGAATACTTAACGTATTTCCATTTTGTGGTATTTCTAGCCTATATCCTACACCAAATCCTGGCGCATCTATTGTTCCATCTGTCTCTCCTAATGCAAGAACAGTCACAAGCCCGTCATCTCTGATATATTTTGGCACAACTGTGATGCCCACATTCTCTCCTAATCTGAGATTTGTCTGTATCTGCCAATCTTTATCTGGCGGCAAATTTGCACCATCATAAAAATCTGCATATGCTGGTGTTGCTGTTAACGCTGTTGCGACTATCGCTGCTATTCCTATTTTTGTCATTGTTTTCACCTTACTAATTTTTGCGCTTCTGTTATGACATACGTTGCAATCTGTTCTGCTAATGAACGATAGATATCACGCTTATCGTAATTATCTCTCTTATCCATAACTGCTTCTCTTCCTGAAACAAAGCGGATATCCAATTCAACATTATACACAGGAAATCTTTCTTCCAACATTGCTGCAATGTCTGGCGCAAACTGCGTCTTTGGACGATCTTCCCTAAATGGAAACCTATTAGTATCAATAGTTTCATCTCGACCTTTTGTGAGCGCATATCTTTCTCCATCTTTTTCCACTATGCGCGTTTTTCCTTCATTGTCAAGACGGTCATTCTCAAAAACAGAAACAGAATACCATTTTGTTGTTGCAGGATTTGTGGAGTATAATGGTTGCGATGCCCTATCTGTCAGTGTGCACTCTGCTGTAACATAAAGAGGGATGGTGCGTCTCACCATTTTATTATCCCATCCTTTTCCTTCAACATACGTTGAATTCTCCACATCAAAACTGTATGGAAATCTCTTGGTCACATATTCTACTTTGATTTTTTTTCTCTGTATCGGTACTGTTGTCATTACTGTTTCTGTCATCTTTTCACCTTTTTGTCATCGGGTTTACTTAACCACTTACAAGTAACAATGAGCATACTTGTATTTAAGTATTAGCGGTGGTACTTACCACCTCAATAAACAAATTTTATAAAGAACAAACTAAAACCAACAAGCATGTACGAGAAAACACTGATGCAAATTGGGTTGAGTTTAAACGAAGCACGCGTCTATGAAGCGCTTATGCAGCTTGGTGAAGTGAATGTCAACACTATTTCCATCAAATCAAAAGTACATCGAAGAAATGTGTATGATTCCTTAAACAAATTGATTGAAAAAGGACTTGTTGCACAGTATGTTTTGAAGGAAGAGCGGCACTTTCGCGCAACTGATCCTGACAGATTACAGACATTGCTTTTTGAAAAAGAGGACAACCTTAAAAAAATACTTCCTGATATGAAATCGAAGTTTCAGCGATTAAAACAAGAAGAACAAGCATACATTTATCGTGGAGTTCAAGGTTTCAAAAATTACATGCAAGATATTCTTGATGTTGGAGAAGATTTCTATTGCATCGGCGCAAAAGGAGGGTGGTTTGATCCAAGACTTGAAGTATTTCGGATTCGTTTTTATAGAGAATTGACTAAGAAAAAAATACATTGCTACCATCTCTTTGATTCGGAAATGCGAGCGCATGTTGGCAAAGAAATAGTGAGCCCTGTTGGGGTTCATCTTCATGAAGCGAGATTTCTCCCTAAAGAATGTTCGACAAACGCTGCTATTGATTTTTTTGGCGACAGGATTGTGACATTTACTGGCTTGTCTGTCAACAAACTAGACGATGACATGGTACAATTTGTTTTGATTAGCAGAGAACTTTGTGAGGCATATAAGAAATGGTTTTGGCTGATGT
Source organism: Candidatus Woesearchaeota archaeon (assembly GCA_016214075.1). Lineage (NCBI taxonomy): Archaea > Nanobdellati > Candidatus Woesearchaeota > Candidatus Woesearchaeota archaeon. The sequence continues at coordinate 20,203 of JACRPI010000017.1, read as the reverse complement.
GGAAAGGGAGTACAGCTTATAAGAAGTAGTGTTACAAAAACAACTGCTGATAATTCTGATATAACGCATTCTCTACTTCCTTTAACTCGAGCTTCTTTATCTTCGCGATCATTTTGTAGGTTTCGACCACATTTGCGGGCTCATTCTTTGCATCTTTTACAGGCGCGAGAAATGGACTATCTGTTTCGCCAAAGAGTTGTGTAATTGGCATGAATTTGATGAGCTCTTGAAAGTGATCTGATCGTACACAGTTTGTTGGAATACTGCAATACCATTTATTGTCTCTGATCTTCTGCCACAATACTTTCTTTCCTGAAAAACAATGCATAATCACTTTCTTTGCGTTGTGCTTTTCTAATAATGCTATCACTTCTGCCTCCGCTTTTCTTGAATGGATAATTAATGGTTTGTCTATTTCTTTGCTCAACTCTACAATTCTTTCAAAAATTTCAAACTGCTTTCTTGTTTTGTGCTCTGACTTCTGATCAATTCCTACTTCGCCTATCGCAATAATTTGATCTTTGTGTTTTCTTATGAACGTGATTTCTTCTTCTACATCGAAGTTCATTGTTTCTTCTTTGTAATGACCTGCTCTCACATCATCCATCATTGCTTCCCACGGATAGATTCCTAATGCTGCTTTTACTTGGGAATATTTTTTTGCGAGCATGAGCGCATGCCTATTTGTTTCTTTGTTTAATCCATTTGCTATGATAAGTTTAACGCCATTGTGTTCTGCATTCTTTATTGCTTGCGCTGTTTGCTCTTCTGTATAGAAATATGGATCAAGATGCGCGTGGACGTCGATGTACATGGTTATTCCTCAAAGTTTGTTTATTTCTTCTTTTATCTTATTTAATACTGGTTGAAAACAAGCATCAATAATAGACATTGCATCTTTTGCTTCTTCTATACTTGGAATATATCCTTGGTAATTTACTTTATGTCTCAGATTTTTTAAGTTTAAAATGACTTGAACAGGTCTTTTTGTATCAACTTTCAATGTAAACAACTCATTAATCATTTCCACATGATGATCTTGTCCTGACGCTTCTTTCCCATGAATCAAAAGAAGCGCATCTCCAAGCATTCTAAATGACTCATAAACATTTCTTACAATTGTTGATGCTGATTCTTTTGTTGGCTCTATTGTTTTTGTAAATTTTATCTCTGTTTCTGCAGCAGTCACCATGCTTTGCGCTTTGAATTTATCTGGCGTTCGCTTTCTAATCATGGCTTTACCTCAAGGAATCCTTTCAATACTATACCATTTGCAATATTCGCAAAAAGATTTATGTCCACTTTCTTTCGTGAAAAGATATGAAAGTTTACGTTTATATATTTTCTATATCCTAATTCTGTAATTCTTGCTTTACTTATACTAAGCTCATTTTCTTCAGGAATTTCAACAGCAATATCTAAATCACTTGTTTTTATATCATCACCTTTTCTGTAGCTTCCAAATAGAATTATTGCTTTTGCGCTTGGAACATATTGTTCTACCCAATCAAAAATTCCGGATTCATAGATTAATCGCAAATTAAATGGAATTTTCCTCTTTGTAAACCAATGGTGCTGTTGGTTTGCTTTGATTCTCCAGAGTTTACCTAATGTCGCGAGCGTTAAAAATCCATCGTCCACAAACTGAGATACAACAATGTTTGCAGAAGTTTTTGCAATTCCCAGCGCTTCTGCAATGTCATTTAATGAAAATTCTTCCTCAGGAAATGCAAAAAACCATTCTTGAATCTTATCATACGCTCGCTCGAACTCATTTATACTTACTCCATCAAGAGTTACTTCTTCAACAGATGTACTTTTTTTCTGTACCATAATTACTGGTAACGTAGGTTACTATTTAAACTTTTTGGTTACCAAGTGGTTTTGAAGGTTACCATTTCCTTTTTCAATTCTGTATAACCTATATTCATTTGGCGCTACTGATTTTTCCATCAACAGTACTTCTTTTTTTGAAACCATACTAAAACTGAACTGCAGTTGCAAGACCGAGCGTTGCATACGCTTCTGTTTTAGAATCAAAGGAAATCAAAGAAAGCTTTATGAAATATTTTTACTATTTTTGGAAGGAACCATGGTAAAAGTTACACAGTTATGGTTATCTTATTCTTATTTTCTGGAGTTATGGTCACTTCAACTCCTTTTTTTAATCTCATAAACTCAATAATCTTTTTTGGTAAACGTATATCTAATGTTTTTCCAGCTTGCCCTACTTTTGTTTTTGCCTGCAAACCCCACAATCCTTTCTGCTTTGCGATAGCTGTTATAGCTCTTGATGTTTCTTCACTAAATATTGTTTCATTACAAATTTCACAGACCAATGCAGGAAATTTTCCAAGTAAAATACCATGTAATTTGTATTCTACAGCTTTCTTTATCATCTCTTTTCCGCATTCCCAACATGTTGTTTCATCGCCCATTTTCTCACCGGTCTTTGGTTGTAAAAACTGTTTTTATTCTGTAGATCTCTCCTCTTTTTTTATACGCAACACTAAAATAAGTATATGTTGCCAGATATCCTTCTGTCTGTCTCGAAATTGATCCTCTTTCTATTGCAGTTTTAATCTGCTCTTCATCTATTCCCTCGCTGTCCATCTTTTCTTTTGCATGAAGGGTTATTTGGAGTATCATCGCTTCTCGATAATTACTAGTAATTACCGGTATATAAATGTTATGAAGCTTGATGCGGTTTTTAGAAATAGCGCTGTGATTTTGAGAGCACTATTAGTTTTTGAAAAATTTACGTGGTTTTGAATGTTACCACTAACATTTGTTTTTTTAAAATGGATACAACCGTAACTCATACTCTTTATAGATCAGAAAAACGTCAAGAGTTGTTATTTTTTCCGAGAAGAGTGTTAACAATTCATCAATCATTTTTCTGAGTTCTTCGTTATTCTCCACAAGAACCTCTGCAGAACCATCATAACACCCAATCATCGTTGTTGCAAAAATACTTTTTTTACTACTTCTAAAAAACTCTATAATCTTTTTTAGAACAGAAAGATCATTCAACTGAAATGTGACGTGATAGTGCTGCACATGAAGTTTCTCGTAATTTATCGCAACATGAGAGGAAATAAGGAGCTTCTCTTTTATAGCTTTTCTGAGATGATATTGCGCAACCTGCGGTGAAATTTGAAGGCTTTTTGCAATATCCAATAATTGTGCCCTCGCATTTTTTGAAAGCTCACGAAGAACATTCCATGTTATTTCATCCACCACGTACTTTTCTTTTTTTGTTTGAACTGCATACATTGTCTCGTCTTTACTTTCTATCAAAAACTGCAGAGGAAAACGATATATGGTATCGACGATAAGCACTTGTTTTTCTCTGATTTCTATTCCACAGACTTTATTTAAGGCTTCCATGAAAAACAAGAGCTCTTTGTTCTCTTCTGCAAAGAAAAAGAGTTGCACATCATATTTTCCTTCTAATAAGAGAACCTGCGACATCTTTGGATATGACGCACAAAAATCAAGAATTTCTTTTCTTCTTTCCGGAGGCATCTCTTTGAACTTAATAAATATCTTGAAGAAGAACCTGTGAAGTTTTGACGTATCAAGCAGAGGATAAAAGCCCTTAATAACATTTGCCTGAAGAAGACGCTTTATCCGAAAATTTACTGTTTCTTTTGCAACAGAGAGTTGTTTTCCTATTTCTGACGCGCTTTGGCGGGCATCACTATCAAGCAACGTGATTATCTTTTTGTCTAAAATATCCATTTTTAACACATAATACAATTTTCTATTAATATTTTTTGATTTTAAGTAATTTTTGTCTCGAAAGCTTAATATAGTACAAACAATTAAGTAACTACTAAAAAGAAGTAACTAAAGAAGGTGATTGATGATGATAGAAAACACATCGTATATGGAATATTTGAATTACATCGATGGGAGAGAAACAACAAATGGTTGGATTTATGTGGCACTTTTTGTTGTGCTGCTTATCCTCATTTTGTAAAAAGGTGAGAAAAATGGTACGAGTTATTGACAGAAATGGTTCTGAAGCAGAAAATATGTGGGCTGCTGTTATGGAATGGACGTACGCTTTAGAAAATGAAGGACGCAAAATGCCTCCTCGACCACTTACATATAGTGAGAGGAAACGGCATACGGAGTTCGCTGTAGAACTCTTTTCTCATCGTTATTCTAGAGATGATAGATATATAACATCGTTAGCCGAGAGTTATAGCCCTGACGCCCATGGTCATTATACCCTTGGAGCTTTTGGTATTTCTGACTTTGTGCGCAGCTTGAAACAAGCAGCTCTCGTCAAATATCCTATGCCCCCTAACATAAGTAGTTGGGGGGAATTAAAAGAACAGAGGACTGAGCAGTTTAGAAGATATCTTTACAACGAGAGAGGTGTTGGAGCATCATTTGAAAATGAAAATTTTGAACTTGCCAAATTATCTCCGCTTGAACAGCGCGCTTTAGACGCAGTGTTTGGATCTTTTGAATCAAATGAACGAATCTATACTGGAATCTGTCCAGGATGCTGCCCTTTTAGGGTCAGCGTAGTAAAATCGATGGACTCACTCGATGGAGTGGGTATTAATTATGGAATAGGTGGTTTTTTTCCATACCTCTTTGAAGATCCCTTGCAAGCATATAAAGATTTCAATGGCCCTCTTTCTGTTTATGCTAACGGAGTAGAGAAGGTTGTTCTTTTTGGCTAGCTACCTATACGCCTTGAAATTCTGCATGGTCATCTTCACTGCTTTGACTTTTTCTCGATTGTGGAAGAGAAGAATTGCAGCTGTTGCAAGCAATGCAAGAACTGCTGCATAGACAAACGGCGCTGTTGGACTCACATACTTCCAGAGTAACCCACCAATCATATTCGCAGGGAAAATAGTGAGACCTACAAGCATGTGATACACACCAAACGCTGTTCCTGAATCTTTCTCTGTGGAAAGATCCGCGACTACTGCTCTCGCAACCCCATCCGTAAGACCAATAAAAACTCCATACATCGCGAATAAAATCCAAAGCGTAGAGTCATTCGCAAAAAAACCAAACCCAAGACTTGTTACTGCAAATAATAGGAATCCTGCTGCAAGGACAGTATTTCTGCCAAAATGATCAGAGATTTTTCCCGCAGGATACGCACTAAACGCATAGAAAATATTGTAGACGAGGTAAAGGATTGGAATCAATTTGATTGCGAAACCGACATTTTGCGCTCGCAAAATGAAAAAAGCATAGCTGAAACTTGCTGCGTTGAAGAGTAGCATGATCATATAAAATTTTTTGAGATCCCTGTTCAATCTTTTCCATACTTTGAAGAGGTTGAATGGTTTTTGTTTTTTTGTTTCTGCTTTTGTTTCGACATCATGGACAAACAAGAAAAGTAATACAACTGCAAGCGCTGCGGGAATAAAAGAAATCCAAAACACTGTTCGGAAACTTGCTTCTGATTCTCCCAAATAGAAGAGTAATGCTGTAACAATAAGAACGCCAACAACTGCGCCAACACTGTCCATTGTTCTATGCAGGCCAAAATATTTTCCTCGCTCAGAATCTTTTACTGACGCCGCAATCAACGCGTCTCTCGGCGTTGTTCTAATTCCTTTCCCAATTCTGTCCAAAATTCTTACGATGAGGACATGCGGCCATATTGTTGCTAATGCAAGAAATGGTTTTGACAGCGCTGAAGAACTGTATCCGATAATAGTTAAGAGTTTTTTATGCTTAAAGCGATCGCTGACAATGCCTGCAATCAATTTTAGGAATGCAGATAGTCCTTCTGCTATTCCTTCAATAAATCCAATGATGGCCATATTTGCTTTGAGCACAACAGTGAGAAATAACGGAATTATAGGAGGAATTATAGGAAATAACATTTCTGAACTAATATCTGTCAATAGACTGACTATTCCTAACCATATGACGTTTTTTGCATCTGTTTTTTTCTTTTGCATACATTGTTTTCTGATTGATTTGATATAAATAAGTATGGATTTCCCCTTGCTTTGTCTTATCCTGAAACTATTTCCTTTCGCCTTGATTCGCCTTATTGCTTTTGAATCTCTCTGTTTATTTTATAAAAATAGATGAATTGTATGTGTGGACTTTTCTGACTGATTGTTTGTGCAGTTGGTACGTGTTTGCAAAAAAAACAAAGAGATATAAGCTCTGAAGATAAAGAAATAGCATGGCAAATCGTGTTTATATCAAACTTCGATCAGGAGAGAGCATTTCTTCTAAGAGAACTTCAGTTACGGACACCAAAACGAAAAGTGAGCGGTCGAAGAAATATTACAATCTCAAAAAGAAACAATAGCAATACCTTAATAAATTCTAAAGATACTACATATTCTATGAAAGGAACATTTGTCATGATTGATGGTGTTGATGGCTGCGGCAAAGGGACTGTGACGACTGCACTTCGACGCTATGAAGAAAAAAAGGGAAAACGCGTTCTTGACCTGCGCGAATACTGGCAAGAACACAATACTATTCCTGAACTCGAAGAAATTAAAGAATATGACGTGATTATCAGCAATGAGCCGACGTTTGTGTATGTGGGTAAAGCAATTCGTGAAGAAATTATCCGCAAAAACGAGAAACGAAAATATTCAGGAATATCCACTGCACACGCGTTTAGTTTAGATCGCGAGATTTTATACAAACGCCTTCTTGTCCCTGCAATGGAAGCAGGCAAAATTATTTTCCAAGAACGAGGGGTTATTTCTTCTCTTGTTTATCAACCAGTACAACTCGAACAAATTACCTTAATGGATTTGATGAAACTCCCTGGCAACGCATTTGCCATCAAACACGCTCCTTCGCTTCTTCTCATCATTGACATTGATTCTGATGTCGCTATCAAACGCCTGAAGGAACGGAAAAAACAGGACAACGCTATTTTTGAAGAAGTTTTGTTTTTACGAAAAATCGCGTCGCGCTACAAAAGTGAGTGGATTCAGAAAGTGTTTGAAAAAGGAGGAACAAAAATTGTGTATATTGATACCAATCCTCCCGCGACTGTTGAGGACACTGAACGAAAAGTTATTGATATCTGGGAGAAATACAATAATGAGAGCACACTCGTGAAACATATTTGATGTTCCTTATCTCTTCTTTTGGCTTTGTATCCATTTCTCTTTACACCATGAAAGTGTTGCGGTGGAGAGCAGGAAACCGATGACTGGAACAATCGCATTCAGAAATGGGTTTGGTGCTTCTATTAAGAATAGAAATATCACGATTATGATGTAGGTCATTGCACCTATTACCATCTTTCTTGTCGTTGAAGTTTCCCATGCTTTGTCTACTTCAACTCGCTGATTTCTTTGTTTGATTGCTTCGAGATCTGCTTTCATGATTGCTTCTTTATCTCGCTTGTTTATATTCTTTTTCTTACTTAGCTTTTACGATTAGAATATTTCTTAATAATAGATTGCGTTGTCAGTAGTGATCGTTGCTGGTATGTGTTTTGTGGTCATGGTGTGAATGAGAAGTTACTAGACTGCAGATTGGAGTGATGAGAAGATCAAAGAAAAAAATAAGTTAAAAAGAAAAGTAAATTATTTCGCTCCTGTACTTCCAAAGCCACCTGCTCCACGATCTGTTTCTGTCAACGCTTCCACTTCTTCCAAATGCATAAATTCTACTTTGTTTAAAACCATCTGCGCAATACGTTCTCCTCGTTTTATCTCAAACGCTTCTTTGCCATGGTTAATGAGCACAACACCCATCTCTCCACGGTACTGATGATCAATTGTTCCTGGCGTGTTTACGACAGAAACTCCATGTTTTAATGCTAATCCACTTCTTGGACGAACCTGCACTTCAAATCCGTAGGGCACTGCAATCTTTAATCCTGTTGGAATTAATTTTCTTTCTCCTGGCTGAAGCGTGTATTCTGCTGCACTATACAAATCCATTCCCGCATCGCCAAGATGCGCATATTTTGGTGTTGGCAATTCTTTGTCTGTTTTTACAATTTCTATTCTCATTGTTATTCCCCCTTTCCCTCTTTGTTTCCTTTCTCGATCGTCTGCACAAAATCCATAATGGGCTGCATTTTTTCTTCCAACACGTTTCCTGTTGCTGCATCCACACGAATATTTATCATCTTGAAGGTCATTGTGATGAGTGTCATATTATATGTTGGAATGTTGTTGATAGTTTGTAAGACAATTATTTTTTTGGAAACTAGGTCTCCTGGATATTTCTGCTTTTGGAGCGCTTCTGCTTTTTGTTCTGCATCTTTCATGGAAATCTTTACATTATGCATGTCTAAAGGCGCAATCTTTTTTTCTTGTCTGAAAATTTCTTTGTCCTCTGTTTTTGTGATCTCTTCTGCTTTGACAAATGTTGCAATGACATCCTTTTTCTCATCATAATAGCCCACTTGTACTTCTTTTTCATTCATACAAAAAAAATGAACGAGGTATCCCTGCTGCTCTTTTTTCCAGTTTTGGAAAAGATGAGATGCTTCAATTTCCTTTTGCACTTGTTTGAGATCAATCATCAAAAATGTAAAACGCACCCAAGTTATAAAGTTAATCACTGTACCTTGAAAATGAAAAGTTTAAATAGAAGCCAAGCTTAGAGGGACAGAGAGATTTAAAAAGAGGTGCTCTTCATGGTAACATACAAAGAAAAAGCAGATGAAAAAAATAGATTTAAAGGAACTTCTGGAAACAAGAATCTTGCAAACGCTGTTTCTGAGAAGTCAACGGACTTTAGCGCACGAACTATTCGCAACAGAGGAAAACGGGGCGGTCCTTAAACACAACAATCTTTATATAGAATGAATATATTCTCATTCTCAGCGTGCTATGCGCAACAAATTAGATAGGTGAAAGTATGTACGGAAATGATGAAAGTAGAGGAAGAAGTAGTTATGGCGGCGGCTTTGGAAACAGACCACGCAGCCCAATGGGTGGAGGAGCATCATTCGCACCAGTGAAAGTTGGTGAAGAAATGGATGTTACCATCGAAGCAGTTGGAGAAAAAGGAGACGGTATCTGCAAGAAAAAAGGATTCGTACTTTTTGTTCCAAACACAAAACAAGGCGATACTGTTCGTATCAGAGTAACTAAAGTCTTACGAAAAGTAGGATTTGCTGAAGTTATCGGAGAAGCACAAGGCACTCCTGAACCATCTTCAGAACAACCTGCTGAAGCTGCTCCACAAGAGGAAGAAGTTCCTCAGGGAGAAGAAAGCGAAGATTTCGGCGACGAACAACAACAAGAAGAACAGCAATAAGTTTGTTCTTTTTTTCTTTATTTTTTTACTTATTTCTTATAAAATTCTGTAAACATTTATAAACCAAACCTTATTTCAGTTATTCATTACCCACAGAGAAGATAAGCATACTTAGTATGGACTTTTCTGGCACTTCAGGGTGAGAATATGAAGTAATAGGAAATATTTCTTATTACTTTACCAAAAACAAACGTGAGGAGAATATTATGGCAGAAGAAAACATGCTTGTGGATTCCAAGGCATACTTGAAATCAGGAATTCACATCGGAACAAAATTCAGAACAAAACAAATGGCTGGTTTTATTTACAAAACACGACCAGATGGATTAAGCGTTTTGAACCTTGAAAAAATTAATGATCGCTTGCGCGTTGTCGCAAACCTTCTCGCGCAATACGCACCAGAAGACATTCTTATCATTAGTAGACGAGAAAACGGCTGGCGCGCAGTCAAACTCTTCGGGAAAGCGACTGGAGCAAAATTCTTCGCAGGGAGATACCCACCAGGAATCTTAACCAACCCAAACCTTGAAACATTCATGGAAACAAAAGTTATTTTGGTTACAGACGCATGGCCTGACAGAAACGCTGTTCTTGACGCACTCAAAGTAGGTATTCCTGTCATTGCATTGTGTGATACAAACAACCAAATTAATGGGATTGACCTTGTTTTACCATGCAATAACAAAGGAAAGAAAAGCCTTGGCTTAGTCTTTTATGTTCTTGCAAAAGAATACTTGAAAGCACGCAATGTTATTCAAGCAGACGATCAAATGCCTATCAGCATTGATGAATTTACGGCGGAATAATCTTGTTTTTTCTTTTTTTATTTTCTTCTTCCCTCACTCGCCTTCCCGTTATTTAGAATCTCTATGTATTATTCACTAATAAATAAAGAGATGAATTGTGTCAATTCTTTCGCCAATTGGAAGCGAGATCAAGTACGACACTCACTCCGTTCGGTCGTACGCTCAAATAATCCCCTTATTTGCTTTGCTGGTGCGTGTTTTAACTAGTTTAGCTATTTTTAGTACTTCTTGTTTTACCCCATATTCCCTGCTTCTTCAAACTCTTTTTTGTCTTTTAATTCAGGAAATCTTGCCGCAATCTCCTCAGAAACACTCTTTTTTTGCGGCAAATTGTGTGGAGTTCCGATTTTCTTCGGCTCTTCAAACGCAGTGAAACCATTTTCTGTAATTTCGAAAACAACGGATCTCTGCTCTGGCAACGAACGATGCTTGATCACTGTCGCTTTTCGGACTGTTTTGTATTTCTCAATCTCCAGCAAACATTTCGCGCCATACTTGAGAATATCCCCGCCAACCATACGCACTTTATCCCGCTCTTCAAAATCCGCATACACTTGACTTGTGACAAGAACAGGAATGGTGTATTTTCGCGCGATGCTGCTCAGATAGTATAACTGAAGTCCGAGATCCGCGTTAATCGCTTTGACTCCTTCATGCTTTGCGATTTCCACTCTGTATAATGAAGAAACACTATCCACAATAATGAGCCCTATTTTTTCATTGACTACTTCCCGCAAACGGGCAATTGTTTTTGTCTGATCTCCAAACGTCATTGGCTTAAGGAGAAATATTTTCTCCAGATACTGTTCTTTTGCTTCACTTTGCAACAATTGCTGAAAGCGAACAGTGGAAAAACCTCCTTCTGTATCCACAAAAATTACTTTTTTTCCTGCTCGAATCGTAGCTATTGCCGCCAAAAGACAGATTGTTGTTTTGCCTGTTCCAGCAGGACCATACAGCGCAGTGAGCACGCCGCCTTCATAGCCTGAAAGAAGCGCATCAAAGACCGGCGTTCCTGTCGGAAAAAGAACATCTTCCATGGTGTCAGTAGTGGCTGGAGCGTTTAAATACTTTGTTATGTACTTATCCGATATTCTCGGTAAAAAACTGAAAATATTCGCTGTTATTTCCTCAATCCCTAAAACTGTTCGCAGTGTTGGCATGAAAACCACCTCTGCTTTTTGTAGAACGTTGTTTTTCATTTAAGTATCGGTCGCTTTTCCGAAAGGTCTTCGGATAGTCCGAAAGATTTTCGGAAAACGCGAATAGATTTCGGTATTTTTGTTTTTTCGCATGTTTTTTTCGGTTTATCCGAAAGGGGAGACTGGTATAGCTGACGAACGAAATGATTATCATTTTTTATGGTGATTTCGTGTGTCAGCTAATAAGCGAACGAACATATGAAATTATTGATACGAAAATTTGGTTCGTTCGCTATAAAAGCTTATAAATCTGAACAACTCGAACATATTCATGAGAAAAGATCACGCATATATTTTGCTCATCTGCCTCTTCGCAGTCACACTGACTATCAGACTTTATTTTGCGTTCAGCAGCCCGTATTTCAGCGATGACGAATCATACTTTCATCTACGGCATGTTGAAGCAATACAAGAAAACATTCTTCCTTTATTTTATGATCCTCTTAGTTTTTCTGGAAGACTTTTTATTTTCTCTCCTTTATTTCATTACATCTTTGCACTGCTCACTTCTTTTGGATCGACCTGGTACATTACAAAAATTATTCCCAATGTTTTCGCGACATCGCTTGTCGTGATCATCTTTGTTCTTGTTGAAGAGATCACCCACAACAAACAGATCGCGCTTTTCAGCGCATCAATTTCCGCATTTATTCCTGTTTATTTTGTCGAAACCGTGAACTCCCTCTCCCCACGATCTTTGCTTATTCCTCTTTCTTTCTTATTCTTATTTTGCTTTTACAAAATACAGGAAAAGAAATACGCAACGCTTTCAACTGTGCTTCTCTGCATCCTTATTCTTCTTGATCCTTCTGTCTTTCTCCTTATCTTCGGCCTTCTCGCATACCTTCTTCTTGAACTCATCTATGGGATAACTCCAAAAACAGAAGAGAAAGAACTTATTCTCTTTTCCTTGCTTCTCTCCTGCTGGTATTATTTACTTCTCTACAAACGCTCTCTTCTTGAACATGGCGCTGGCATTCTCTGGCAAAATATTCCTCCACAACTAGTGGACAAATATTATTATGATTTTACTATTATCTCCTCTATCTCTCACATTGGGATTATTCCGCTTATTTTTGGTCTTCTTGTGGTGTATTATATTCTCTTTAAAGACCCTTCTAGAAATAAATTTGCAACCTCGCTGGATGTTGCTATTTTCACTGAACAGCGGAAAAAAATACTTCCTGTTGTTGGCATTGCCATCGTCACCTCTGTACTCCTTATTTTCAAAATCGTTGAATGGACCATAGGACTCATGTACCTTTCCATTCTCCTCGTTCTTCTCTCCGGCTATGGCTATATGCTTTTCCACATGTATATCCAGAAAACAAAAGTCCGTGGCTGGAGTCATCTTCTCTTTAGTATTGTGTTCCTCTTCTTTATCATCAGCTCTGTTTATCCTACTGTCCTCTATACTATGGAAAAAGTGAGTTTGACCATTACTCCAAAAGAGATTGTCTTCCTCAGTTTTCTTCCTGAAATAACGCTTCCTGATGTTGTTGTTCTTAGCCTTGTTGATGATGGACATTATATTGAGTATTTTGGAGAACGAAGAACCGTTGTTGACTCAAACTTCCTTCAAATTAAAGATGCAAGACAACGTCTTCGCGATATTGACACGCTCTTCACAACACAGTCAAAGACTGTCGCCACAAAAATTATGAACAAATATAACGCGACATATATTTACATCTCCCCTACTGCAAAAAAACTCTATGATATTGAATTTCTTCCTTATGAAGACAATGATTGCTTCCGACTGGTTTATACAGGAGAAGTCCGTTTGTATGAAAGTACCTGTGAAGAAAAAGAACATTTTGAACCAATGAAAGATAAAGCCAAAGACATAAATAAGCGAACATAAAAGTCTTTGGCTGAATAGTTGAGGACATTAATAATGTTCAAAAAAATGTGTCCTCAACTATAAAAGTATGAAGGTGTAATTCATGACCACAACATCCCGTTTTATTCCAAAAGAAACATCGTATAGCTTTGTCCTTTTCTTTCTTTTCTCTTTTCTCACACTCAGCATTATACCCCTTTACAGAGTTCAACATTTTGAAAGCTGGCCACCAGGAGACCTTGTTTACTCTCACATGCGCATAGGTCAATATATTCTCAGTAATGGATTTCCAAAACAAAACCCTTCTTTACTTCTTGATGTTCCGTTTCACTTTGATCCATTTGACCTCGCCATTGGTCTGTTTGGAACTCTTTTTTCTTATAAAATCGCCGCGCTTTTTCTTCCCGCGCTTCTTGGGTTCCTAACTCTCTTTTTTCTCTACAAACTTTTGGGACTCTTTTTTTCACACCCTAAACAACACCTTCTTGCAGGACTTTTTTGCCTCACCAACCCCGTTTTCCTCACCCTCTTTACAGAAGCGACAAACCTTACTTTTATCACCTTTTGCCTTGCAGCAGGAAGTTACTTTTTTATTCAAAAGGACAGATCACAATATATTGCCCCCCTTTTCTTTGGCATGATTCTCTTTTATGGATCTGCACATATTCTTCTCACTATCCTTCTCATCTTCTCTCTCGGAAAATTGGTGTCCAAAACCAAATATAGCAATTTACTCTCTGTTTTTTTCCTGATCAGCCTGATCGTGCAATTCTTTTTCAGCTCTCTGAAACTTCAAATCCTTTTTCCAGCGCTCATTACTCTTTTTCAACAGCTCTTTTCTGATTTTGGAGGAAAATTTGGCATGAGTGTGTTTGCTTTATTCATTAGCGCCTTTGGGATTTATGCTTTTTGGACTGAAAGAAAGACACGAATTCCTCTTTCCTCTTTCTTCTTTATTCTCACTGCTTTATTTTTTACTTTATTTTCTGCTGCTTATTATTCATTATATCTCATTCTTCCTCTCAGCTTTTTCGCAACGACTGGTTTCTTTTCTCTGCTTCGCAGACCATGGAAAATGGAAAATCTCCGAAGTCTTACTGTTTTCCTTATTGTCCTGGGAATTATCTTCTCCGCAACAAGCACTATCAGCAGAACCGCATCCCTCGATCCCAATCCTGAAATGATGGACGCACTTCTCTGGCTCAAAGAAAACAGCTACGAAAACGCAATTATTCTTACCTCAGAAAAATACGCAAATATGGTCTCTTCTACGACAGAGAGGCGAGTTATTTATGATAAACTTGCCGCTGCCGCACCTGAGAATGAATTGATTGTAGAAGAAGTGCAACGGCTCTTTCACACTCGAGACATTGATGAAGCACTTTCTCTCTTTGAACATTATCAGATAGATTATGTCGTTGTTTTTTCAGATATGAGCTCAGGCCTCGTTTGGGGCTCTACTGAAGAAGGACTTCTTTTTGTCCTTCAAAATGGGAAAAACTTTAAAAAGGTTTTCGAGAACAATAATGTTGCAATATGGAGTGTTCAGTACTGACTCCTCATTGCGGATTTTTGATACTCATGAACATTGCTACAACGATTCTCCTTTGGTCAACATATTTTCTTTCTTTATATTTCGCAGTCTTCTGGCTTCTTGTATTTTTGATAACCCGCGACGATAAAATAGAAAAGAAACTTACCGAGACGCCTTTTGTCACGATTACCATTCCCGCCTACAATGAGCAGGATTCTCTCGCAGGAACTGTTCGTTCTGTGCTTGCACTTCAGTATCCAAAAGAAAAGTATGAACTTTTGATTGTTGATGATGGTTCTGTTGATAAGACTGCTTCCATTGCAAAGCAGCTTATCGAGGAAAATTCATCCTTTACCATTCGCCTTATTTCCCAACAAAACCAAGGAAAAGGCGCAGGCCTCAACAACGCGCTCCGCCAGGCAAAAGGAACATATTTTGTTTGCCTTGACGCTGATTCGTTTGTCGCGCCAGACGCGCTCCAAAAAATGCTTCCACACTTTACTCATGATCGTGTTGCTGCTGTGCTTCCCGCGCTCAAAGTCCACAATCCAAAAAATACACTTGAGAAACTGCAGTGGTATGAATACATCATTAACATGTTTTACAAAGAACTTATGGGAAAACTCAACTGTGTTCACGTCACGCCTGGACCGTTTAGCGTCTATCGCACTGAAACACTCCGTGAAATCGGCTACTTTGATGAAAACAACATCACTGAAGATTTAGAAATTGCGTTGCGCCTTCAATTCCATAACTATAAGATCGTTCAACTTATGGATCCTGAAGTATTAACCATTGGACCATCGACGGTGAAAGAACTTTACACGCAACGCAATCGCTGGTTTAAAGGAGCAACGCTCAATGTTCTTAAATACAGAAAAATGCTTTTCAACAAACAATACGGAGATTTTGGATTTATTCAGATGCCCACTGTGCTTTGCTCTGGAGTAATTGCTCTTATTCTCTTCTGCACTGCTCTTTATTACGGGCTTAAACCGTATATCCAGAATATCTATTATCTCACCTTTGTGCACTTTGATTTTCTTCCCTTTTTGACGCACTTTCAGTTTAATTTTAGTATTATGGATCTGAACTTTATCACGATCTTTGTCGCGACGACCATGCTTCTTATTACCCTTTATATCATGCGAAAATCTGAAGTGCGCACGAATGAGCGACTTCTTCGCTATGGGATTTTAACGATAACCATATATATGCTCTTTTACTTCTTATTTTTAGGGGCAGTGTGGGTTGGTGTTTTCTACGACATCATCAGACGAAAGAAACAACAGTGGTAACATGGAAAAACGACACATCAGCAAAGAAATCTATATCATCGCACTTATCGCGACAACGGGTATTTTTGTGTTAGGACTTCTTTTAGGTCTTGTCATGGAAAACGCGCGAACCCAATATGTGGAGAATAGATATGTGGAACAGGAACTGGATTTTCGCTCTTCACAATTGCAATATGAATATCTGAATCTTCTTGAACAAAAAGAAAACTGTCCTGCAATTTATGAAACACTTTACACCAATCTTGAAGATTTAGAAAAGACACGCGTTCGCATAGAAACCTACGGCGATGACGCAACGCTCGCAAAAGATGATTTTGAACTTCTTGAACGCGAATATTTCCTTGCTGAAGTACGTTACTGGCTTCTTGCAAACAGAGCAAAAGAAATATGCGATCATGACATTGTGACCCTCCTCAGCTTTTCCTCTGATGAAGAAGAATGTCCTACCTGCGATGAACAAAGCTTTGTTCTCAGCTACATGAAAAAAGAACTTGGAGAGAAACTCCTTATCTTCTCTTTTAACGTGAAAACCGTTGACGAGCCAATGATTGCAATTCTCAAGACTGCGTACAACATTACCACATATCCTAGTATTGTTGTCAATGATGAGCTTTATGTGGCACTCCATGATGTCAATGTCCTTATGCCTGCTGTGTGTCAGGAATATGAAGAAACTCCAGAAGCGTGCGCTCAATGGCTCTCCAACAGTACAACGCAATGATTCGTGAGAAGAAATACTTGTTTCTCTTTTCTTTACTTCTCCTCTTTTTTCTCGGACTTCATGTCTTTTTTCTTTTTATGAGACATCATGATATTCACTGGGATGAAGCAGTCTACATCAGCATGGGCAAATATCTTTATTCTTTAGGCACAGAAGGATTGTTTGAATCCATACGACCGCTTGGTTTGCCTCTTGTGTTAGGATTATTTTGGAAGCTTGGTCTTGGAACGGTGTTTGTTTATCAAACAGTCATATTTCTTTTTTCTCTTGGAGTTCTCTTTTTAGTTTATCTTCTTGGAAAAGAGCTCTTTTCTGAAGAAAGCGCATTTTTTGCTTGCCTTGCGCTTGTTCTTAGCCCTTTGTTTTTTCAAAGCAGCGTCAGCATTATGACTGAAATTCCTGCTACCTTCTTTATCTTACTCAGCATTTACCTTCTTGTTCGAGGGAAGCATACATTTTTTGTGGGCATCATGGCAAGCTTTGCCTTCTTGTTTAAATTTCCCGCTGGACTTCTTGTTCCTGCACTTCTGTTTGTTTCTGTTCTTGAATATGTTGGGCACTGGAAGAAACTTTTTTTCCAGTGCGCTTCTTTTATGTTTGGTGTTTTTTTAATTCAACTTCCTTTTTTTATATTTAACTACTTCATGTATAGAGCGCACAGCGCAACAGTGTTTGACGCTGTATTCCGACCATTATTGCTTGCAGAGGGGCACGCTTCCAACGCTGTGCATGCTGTTTCTGCTGTCTGGCAAAATATTTTTTATTATATGTTTGAAATTATTCAAAATAATCCTTTGCTGCTTCTTGGTTTTTTGGGATGCATTTCCCTTTTCTTCTCGAAAAGTGATAAGAATAAGCAGCTTGTTCTTTTTGTTCCTTTGTTTGTCTTCTTTATTTATTTTACCAGCATTGTCAACAAACAACTTCGCTTCGCTGTTTTGTTTCTGCCTCTCCTTGCGCTGTTCGCTGGACACCTTTTACAACAACTTCTTGCCTTAGTTTCCCAAGGAAAAATTGTACGCAAACTTCTCTTTTGTCTGATCATCTTTTATCCGCTCTTTACATTTTCTCTGCTTCCTACCTTTACGCTTGCATATCGATTTTATCCTGAAGAAGTACTTCTTATTGAGCAGGACTATTATAGCTATTTTTCTCAGCATTCTTTTCAAGGCGACATTCTTACTACTGAACCGTATTTTAGTGCTTACACTGATGGCATTCTTGCGTATCCTTATTATAATAACCTCACTGATGCTCTAGAGATTTATGAGAAGTATAAAGATGACGCGTCATATGTTGTCTTTACGTCTGACTTTTATCCCTGCACAGATTCAGCTTGTTTCGAGCAGATTTCTTTACTTCATGAAGAAATTGCGGCAACGCATACTCTTGTTTATTCTAAAGAATGGAATGGCGTAGAACGAGAAATTTTTGTAAAATGAAAGCAGTTTATTTATTACTTGAATAATGACCTGAAATAGTAGAGAACATGATGATAATTAATTTTTGACGCCCCTGCTTCTCGCAATCCAAAATCATATTTCAACTGGTATACTTTCGTATTTTTTGGAAGATATTTGAGTGTGTCAAAAAGCACTTTGTATCCCGCAAGCTCGTATTTGTCATAATTCTTTGCAATGACTTCTTTGAATATTTTTGTTTGGACTCCAAAGAAACCTGAGACTATATCTTCACAATAGACTCCGCGAATCATTAAGCGCAGATGCCCGAGTGTAATTGCAAGCTTGGACATCAGCCTTCTATGCACCGGCCAATCATTCAATACTTGCTCTCGCGTTCCGACAACTAAGCCACAATGCTGCAGCTTTTCTGCTATTTCTCCAATTTTTTCATACGGATGCTGCATGTCCCCATCCATGATAATCGCATACTGTGTTTTTGCTGCCTGAATTCCTTCTATAACACTGATGCACAATCCATGAATTGGTTTTTCGCTTCTGTCTATGAGTTGCGCTCCTGCTTTTTTCGCGACTGTTTGGGTGTTGTCCTTAGACCCATCATCAACGACAATTATTGTTATTCCTTTGTATGTTTTTTTGAGGAGCGTGATCAATTTTTCAATGTTTTTTTCCTCATTTAGTGTGGGAATAACGATCGTCACATCTTTGTACTCTTGTTTTTGCTCCATAAAATTAATGAAAAAAAGATAGATATATAAACATTGTCGTCTTTGAAAATAACAGTTCAGCGGTGTGTAGCAGTATGAAGATAACATACCCCCAATTTCGCTCCACACTGTTGTTCTTTTTTTATTGTTCTTATTCGCTCTGTTGGCTTTGAATTACTTCTATTCTTTTGTTATTTTTTATATTTCCATAAAGGATGAATTGTGGTGTAGGACTTTTCTAAGCGATTCTTCTGTTATGTTGGTGCGCGCGTACTGATAGAGAATAGAAATAGCGATAAGGAAAAGTATATATTGTTCCATTATAGTCTTTCATTATGGCAACTATCTTCATTATTCATGGCTCTTTTGGGAATCCCGACGAGAATTGGTATACTTGGCTTAAGAAAGAGCTCGAGAAAAAAGGTCACACTGTTTTTGTTCTGCCATTTCCCACACCTGACGGACAAAGTCTCGAAAATTGGCGCGCAGTGTTTCTGCCCTATGAACTTGAAATTACTCAAGAGACTGTTGTGATTGGTCATAGCATTGGTGCTGCGTTTCTCCTTCGTTTTCTTGAGCAATCTGATGTCAAGATTCATGCCGCATTCTTTGTTTCTGGATTTTCTTCTCTGCTTCATAATGAGTTTGACGCAGTGAATAGAACGTTTTTAGATCATCCATTTTTGTGGGATCGCATTCGAGAGAATTGTTGTAGATTTGTTGTTTTTCATGGAGACAATGATCCATATGTTCCTGTTTCTTACGCAAAAGAACTTGCTGCTTCACTTGGAACGACACCCTTGATTATTCCTGATGCAGGGCACTTTAATGAAAAAAGTGGATATAAGCAGTTTCCTTTATTGCTTGAAAAAGTTTTAGAGGTTTTGAAAAAATGAAATTGATTCTTGTAAGGCATGGGGAGACTGTTGAGAATGCGACTGGCATTTGTCAGGGACAATCTTATGGAACACTCAGCGAAAAAGGAAAAGAACAGGCACGCAAAGTAGGATTAAGACTTAAGAGTGAAAAAATTGATACCGCATATGTCAGTGATTTAGAAAGAACAAAAGATACTGCAAAAGAAATTCTCAAATATCATCCTCATGTTCCTGTAATTTATACTAAAGATCTACGAGAAAGAAGTTGGGGTGTTTTTGAGGGGAGACCAAGAGAAGAAAGACGCCTCTATTCCCAAGATAATAAGATTTCTCTTCATGATATGCATCCTGAAAATGGAGAGTCGTACCACGATGTTCTCCAAAGGATGCTTCGTTTTTATACTTCTCTTCTTAGAGCCTATCCCATTAGATTGACCTCCATGTAATTATTCCACATGCGAGATGCAATAATCCTATGTAAGCATCTGGTCTTTTAGACCAACGAATCAATAACCCTCTAAATCGGTTGAACCAACTATGTGTACGT